>CAMJNB010000113.1 GCA_946407175.1 uncultured Selenomonadales bacterium
TTTCTAATTTCTAATTTCTAATTTCTAATTTCTAATTTCTAATTCCTAATTCGCCATTCTTAATTCAATTCCAGTCGCCGCCGGTGCCCCAAAGTTTAGCCTTCAAAACGTCATAATAATTTTTGTCGGCAAACTTTACAATCTGCGCGGTCATTTTAGATTTACGCACGATAACTTCATCACTGGGCGGCAGTTTAAAACTTTCCTGTCCGTCCAACGTCACGACCAAATCAGACATTGCGCGAATTTTAATCCGAACTTCATCATCTTCACTCACTACAAGCGGACGCATTTGAAAAGTATGCGGACAAATCGGAATGATAATCAGCGCGCGAATTGTGGGATTTAAAATCGGACCGCCGGCACTTAAACAGTACGCGGTTGAGCCGGTGGGACTTGAAACAATTAAGCCGTCAGCTTGACAATCGTTCAAATGCGTATCGTTGACGTAAATTTCCATTTTAAGCATACGCGCCGAACCGCCTTTTGAAATTACCACGTCATTAATCGCGTTGCCCAAAAATTTTTCGCCGAGTTCATTTGACGCAAAGCCGCTTAAAAGCAGGCGATTTTCTACAATGTATTCGCCGACAAGAATTTTGCCGAGTCTGCTTTCAAGTTCACGCGGTTCAATGTCAGTCAAAAATCCCAGCGTGCCGAGATTAATTCCGCAGACGGGAATGCCTTGTTCTTGAAAACGCCGACAAACGCCGATTAAAGTACCGTCACCGCCGATTGACAGCGCCATATCAATGTGTACGCGCTCCACGCAGGGCAGGCCGTATTCTTCTTTGCGAAATTGCCGCGCCTCCGTTGCCGGCATAACGAGACGTACATTTTTATTGTGATAAAATTTAAAAATGCGGTCGACAATTTCACCGCTCCTGCGCTTGCTTATGTTCGGAAAAACCGCAATTTGCATCATTCCCGCTTCGACGCCGAAAACCGTGCCGAAAATATTTTGTCTTGCCATTATCTAGCTCCTTTGCTGATTTAAGTTCTGTTAAAAATTCGCCGCATTGAAAGTAAATCCTTTATTAGCTTGTAGCTCGTAGCTTGTAGCTTTTAGCCTTAAGCTTTTTAATCGCTAATAGCTGGTAGCCTGTAGCTTGTAATTAATAGCTACCAGCCACCAGCTACCCGCTACCGGCTAATCTCTAAAAATTTTCTTGCAAAATTGTTTGATAATAATTATAATTTCGCATAAACGTTAATAAAAACGTTCAATAAACTTTTTCGAGGTGAAAAATTATGTTAAAAAAATTTTTGGCGGCGCTTTTGGTAGCGGCGGCAAGTTTCACTTTTACGGCAACTACTGACGCGGCAGAGGCTGATTACGCTTGCAGAGGCGGATACGGCGGTTGCTACGGCGACGGTTACTGCTACGGCAATGATTATTACGACAATGACAATCGCGGCGATTACGGCAGACATCATCGCGGCGGTTGCTGGCGTTAATTTGAAATTTTAAGTTTAAGTTGAATTTTAATTTTAAATCCACGTTTTAATCAGCTCTATTGTAAAGGAGGGGTGAGTTTGGCAGATTACACGACAACTAAGCCGGAGTGGGCAGTTTCAAATTCATTGTCGGTTATGAGCGGCATTGAAGGCATTAAAGACACTACGGTAGGAAATATCAATCCCCATTTGGCGAATATGCGTCCCAAGCGCCGTATGACGTTGACAGAAGACGAAATTGTTGAAGGCGTCATAAAAGGCGACAGAGTAGTTTTATCACGCGCCATAACATTAATTGAAAGCAATAATCCCAAACATTTCGCAAAGGCACAAAGAGTTTTGCAAAGACTTCTACCGCGAACAGGTAAGGCACTTAGAGTCGGGATAACCGGCGTACCAGGCGCAGGTAAATCTACGTTTATTGAGGCGTTCGGCAATATGCTCTGCGACGAAGGTCACAAGCTGGCAGTTTTGGCAGTCGACCCTACAAGTTCGGTGACGCGCGGTTCAATTTTAGGCGACAAGACACGTATGGGAACTTTAAGCCGCAGACCCGAAGCCTTTATACGTCCCAGTCCTGCAGGCGGCACTTTAGGCGGCGTGGCACGTAAAAGCCGTGAAACAATGCTTATGTGCGAGGCGGCAGGTTATGACGTGATACTTATTGAAACGGTTGGCGTCGGGCAGTCTGAAACTACCGTGCGTTCAATGGTAGATTTCTTTATGCTAATCGTCTTGACCGGCGCCGGTGACGACTTGCAAGGCATTAAAAAAGGCATTATGGAGCTTGCCGACGCTATTGTTGTAAACAAGGCTGACGGTGACAATTTGGTTAAAGCGAAAGTGACACGCGGCGAATACGAGCGTATGATTGAGTTTATTCGTCCCGCGACCGAAGGCTGGCCGACTCACGCCTACCTTGCAAGTGCGCTGAAGAAAACAGGGCTTGAGGAACTTTGGCAAGTCATTCAAGTTTTCAAGCGTCTGACGACTGAAAGCGGCGTCTTTCAAAAACGGCGTGACAGTCAATTACTTGATTGGATGCAAGCGATGATTGACGAGCATTTACACGACATATTTTTTGGCGACGCGGTTGTTATGGGCAGGATGCCGGAGATTAAAGAAGCTGTACTGAACGGGATAATTTCACCGACTCAAGCAGTTGCGGAGTTGGTTAAAATTTTCGACATAAAGCGTGCGGCTGAACGGCAACACGTAGATTTATTTAGTGCGCGTTAAAAATTTTGGAAAGGCGTTATAGGTTGGAAAAAATTGGACTGTATAAATCACTTCACAAAAATAATCCCGAATACGGCAGGGGGGGGGAGAGCTCTATTCATTACTTGCCGGTATAATTGATTTTCTTAAGCCGAAAAGCATTTTGGATTACGGTTGCGGCAAGGGTGAGTTGGTAAAACTTTTGCAGGAGAATTATCCTTTCATCAAAGTTTGCGGCTACGATCCGGCGGTTGAAGAATTTGAAAATCTGCCAAACGAAAAATTTGACTTCGTTATTGTGACGGACGTTTTGGAGCATATTCCGGAAAATGAACTGCCTGACACGCTGGGAAAAATTTCTGCACTGTCCGACAAAGTTTTCTTTCACCTGCACCACGCAAAGGCATTTCAAATTTTGCCGAACGGTGAAAATGCGCATTGTACAATTTATTCGCCGGAGCAATACTTTGAACTGTTAAGCAAATTTTTTTCTACGCTTAATTTTTTGCCGGGTTTATCTTCATGGAATACTTCTTGCGTGACGTTTCCCGTGCCGAAAAGTTTGGTAGAAGAGTGGCAATTTTTATTGAACCCCAACGAAATGCAGTACGTTGAAAGCTTGGCGGAGATTATTGATCTGATTAAAGCTTTTCACGAGGTTATTATTTTTCCTGCCGATTACGAAGGCAATGTACTTTTAGATTTTTTTAAGTATACGGATATTGAAAATCGAATAAGCTGTATCGCTGTGGAAAAAATGCCGTTTGAACCCGTTCAATTTACCGGCAGTGAAATTCCGGTTATGCCGATTGAAAATTTGATTCACTTTCGTAAGACTGCTTTATTTATCGTTACCGGATCAGAACAGAACTTCGGCGCGGCAGATGAAGTACTTAGGCGCTACGGTTGCCTTAAAGTGGTTTTCGCTACAAATGAAGTCTATGCACAAGCACAAGGTTACATTGCCAAACTTTTGGATTCGGGACAGGTGTTGCTCCGGTACATGCGCCTGTTTGATGAAAAGTTAAATAAATTGGAGATGCGTATTGATGAGCAAAATGTAGTTCGCATTTCCAATACAAAAGCCTTTGCCGAATACAGAAATGCTTTTCGCGGCAAGAAAATTGTCATTGTAGGCAGCGGTCCCACCGTCAAATATTACGAGCCGATACCTGACGCAATTCACATAGCCTTGAATCATGCTTGGTTGCGCGAAGATATTAAATTCGATTTTTTATTCTCGTCTGATGTAAACGCCGAAAGTAAATCCATGAAAATCCCTGTATCAAAAGGATTTGACAAAATTCGCGAGAAAATTTTTATTGCCAAGCGTGTGGCAGGACATTCAGAATCTGTTTTAAATTATCCTGAAAGTATTATCTTTAAATCGGACAAAATATTTTTCTATTACGTATCGAAAGCTGGCATTGATATTCGCGTACACACCGATATTTGTTTGCATTCGGTTATGACTATAGGCAGTGTGGTTTTTTCAGCTTTACAGTTTGCGCTTTTCACCTGTCCTTCCGAAATTTACTTGGTTGCTTGCGACACGACAGAAAACGGCTATTTTTATGACGGCATAAAGGATGAACCGCAATTTTTGAATATTCGCGACGTAAAGCTTGGCTATGTGCGAATGAAAATGTTTGCGCGGCAATACTATCCTGAAACAAAAATTATTTCTATTAATCCCGTTGGTCTTCGCGGTTTGTTTCAAGATGAATATACCGGCACTTATCAAAAAAATCTCCGCGAACAGATGACAAATTGGTAGGTAAAAAAATTTTTACATAATGATTTTGAAAAATATAACACAGATTTTACAAAGTGCGACGGCAAGACTTAAAGCGGCAGGCATTGAATCTGCGCGGCTTGACGCTGAAGTTTTGTTGGCGCACGTTTTAAATTGCAGACGGCTTTACCTCTACGTCGACGCCGATAAAAATTTAAATCCCGCGCAGGTTACACGCTTTGAATCGCTTATAAGTCAACGCGCAGAAAAAATTCCTACCGCCTACCTTACCGGTCAACGCGAATTTATGGGATTAAATTTTGTCGTGACGCCGGACGTACTGATACCGCGTCCCGACACTGAAATTTTGGTGCAGTACGCCGTTGAAAAACTTTCCGCGCTGAAAGGTAACGTGACATTTGCAGATATCGGCACGGGTAGCGGCGCGATCTGCGTATCAATTTTAAAGTACGTGAAAAATGCCAATGCCGTGACGGTTGACATTTCGAAAGCCGCTGTTGACTGCGCGAAGTTTAACGCGAAAAAATTTGGCGTTGACGACAGATTAAAATTTTACGTCGGCAATTTGTTTGAACCTCTGCGCGGTCAAAAATTTCACGCGATAATTTCAAATCCGCCGTACATTCCAACAAGCGACTTGGCAACGTTGCAGGACGAAGTTAAACGCGAACCGAACATTGCGCTTGACGGCGGCGATGACGGCTTAAATTTTTACCGGCGAATCGTTGACGCGGCGCCGAATTTTTTATGTACAGGCGGCTTTTTGGCAGTTGAAATTGGAATTAATCAAGCTCACGACGTTAAAAATTTGTTTGAAAAAAATTTCACCGACATTAAAATTTTGAAAGACTTGGCAGGAATTGAAAGGGTAGTAGCTGTTAGCTGTTAGTACTAATCACTATGAAAACTGAAATATTAAAACCGACAAGAGAAAACATTAAACGCGCAGGCAATTTGATTCGCGCAGGTGAACTCGTCGCCTTCCCCACCGAAACTGTCTACGGTCTCGGCGCGAACGGCTTAAACGCGGACGCTTGCAAAAAAATTTTCGCGGCAAAGGGCAGACCTTCCGATAACCCGCTGATTTTGCATTTCGCCACTTTGTCACAAGTCGACCGCGCGGCAAAAATTTTACCTGCGGCAGAAAAACTTTTTGCGGCGTTTTGTCCAGGTCCGCTGACAATAATTTTGCCGAAAACAAAATTTGTACCGGACGAAGTGACCGGCGGACTTTCAACCGTAGGCGTGCGATTCCCCGACAATGACGTTGCACG
>CAMJNB010000114.1 GCA_946407175.1 uncultured Selenomonadales bacterium
TCGGAAGTCGTAAAGAAACTTTTCGACGAATTCATAAAGACCGAAGAGGATAAAATTGCCAGAAGCGTCAAAAAAGATTCCGGGCGTGATAAGGACGCGAGCGGGACTTTTGTTTTGCATATGCCGCTTGGTATGGAAGATAAAACTGCCGATGAAAAACCTGCCGACGATAAGACGTTTGACTTTGACCTTGACAAACAGCGTACCGGCAAAACCGGCGTCGCATTTGGATTGATACGTTGCAGACGTGGCGGCAAGGATATTAAAATTATCAACAGCAACGTCGACAAGAGCGGCGAAATGATTTTCCCGTACTATCTCGGTGACGCGGGAAATGACGGCAAAACTTTCACGGTAAAAATCGGGCGGGAAGTCGAGTACGGCAAGTGGACTTACTTCACTTTTGCCGACGAATCCGAATTTGAACTTTACTACACGTCTGCGCCGCGTTGTCTGAAAGGTGACATGCCCGCCGCGCAGGTTTCAATGATTCATTGCCGCATTGATGAAGATGATGTTAATGACGAAGAAGACGCAGGGATTTATATTCGCAAGGTGTCGCCGAATGAAATTGAATATGCGGTTGGTTACCCTGAGGATTTTGATAAAGAATTTACCGACAAAATTTATCGGCAAGTTTTAGCTTAGAGCTTAGAGCTTAGAGCTTTCAGCTTTCAGTTTATATTCTTAATTCCTCTCGTAGTCGTCATGGGCGTCGTGAAATTTTTTAAATTCCGCCTCAACCTCTGCAAATTCTTCAGGCGTCAATTTATCAAAATCCTCCGGCGTCACGGAATCCGCAGTATCTTCAAAATCTTTCATAATCCTATCAATGCCCTTTTCCAAAAGATATTCCTGCATTGAATTTTCATCAGTCTTAGAGTAGCTGTCCATAACGGCATCAAGGTCCTCAAGCTGTTTCTGCAGACGTTCAAACTTTTGGTAAATGTCCAACTCTTCTTCGGCGTCACCTTCCGCAGTTTCGGCAACTTCATCAGTCGCCGGTAGACCTTCCGTCGCAAAAAATTTCATCTGCGTAAATTTATCTTGCCAACGCCGCCTGTCAAAATCGTCCAATAAATCTTCCGCCGATTGGTAGCGGTTGCCGGGATCAAAAACGGTACAGCGATTTATAATCGGGTCAAGCCAGCCGTCGTAGTCATTGCCTACAAGCCGCTTAATCGTGACGCCGAGCGAAAAAATATCACTGCGTGCGTCAGTCTGTCCGAAACCGTACTGCTCCGGCGGCGCATAACCGCGCGTACCGAGAAATTCCGTGTCGGTGGGACTGCCTTCTTTTTCAATGCGCGAAATGCTGAAATCAATCAGCCTTATAACGTTGTCGCGCGTCAACATGATATTTGAAGGCTTAATGTCGCGGTGAATGATATTCTGCGCGTGAAGTGCGATAAGACATTCACAGAGCTGGCGTAAAATCTGCGCGGCGGCGTCTTCGTCAAAAGTATTTTCGTACTTCAAAATTTCTGATAAAGTTTGACCGCTTACATACTCTTCGACAACAAAGAGTTTGTCGTCGTCAACCATTAGCCTAAAAATCTGCGGCACGTAGCGGCAGTTAATATTTTTTAATTTTTGATAAATCTCAACGGTATTCATACTGCGCTGTTTTATCACGCAGATTTGCTTGCCGATTTTGTCATATACAAGTTTCACGTCGCCGTATTCACCGGTTTTAATTACGTCAATCGGCATATAAAAATTTTCAGGTAAAAACATACTTTCACTTTCCTTTCAAACGTGATAAAATTTTATCATAAAATTGGAGGAAAAATCTATGCAAGAAAAAACTACGGCGGAGCTTTTTAACGCGCTTAAGAGAGACCCTGACGTTGAAGAATTTTTGGCGAATAATCAGCAGGAATTTTCAAAGCCGTTTCACGAATACTTGACGCAACTTTTAGCCGATAAGCATTTGACTAAAAAATTTTTGTACACTGAAATGAACTGTGAACCCGCGCATATTTATCATATTTTCAACGGCACGAAAAAGCCGTCGCGTGAAAGATTGGCGGCAATAGCACGGGCAATGAAGTTGAATTTGGACGAGACGCAATACCTTCTGCGCTACGGCGGATACGGCATTTTGTATCCGCGAAATCCTTGGGACGCCGTTGTAATTTCGGCTACCGAACATAATCTCACCGTATCTGAAATGAATGAACTTTTAAAGCAGTTGGGCGAACTGCCGATTTTTAATGAAGAATAATTTTGAACCGAATAAATAGTTTTAAACAGAATAGAAAATTTTGACAGGAATAATTTATGAAAAGAATTTTAACACTTGGAATTGAAACGAGTTGCGATGAAACGGCGGCGGCGGTATTAAGCGGCGGTCGCGAAATTTTATCAAACGTCATATCGACACAAATACCGGTACATCAAAAATTCGGCGGCGTCGTACCTGAAATAGCGTCGCGAAAACATATTGTCAACATAATGCCGGTGATTGACGAGGCGATAAAATCTGCAGGCGTGGAGCTTGTGGAAATAAATCAAGTTGCCGTGACGTACGGACCCGGACTTGTCGGCGCGTTGCTGGTAGGAGTATCTGCGGCGAAAAGTTTAGCCTTCGCGCTGAAAATTCCGCTAATCGCAGTCAACCACTTGGAAGGTCATATTTTCGCCAACTTTTTAAGTTCACCGGATTTGGAGCCGCCGTTTTTGGCATTGGTAGTTTCAGGCGGTCACAGTTCGCTGATAAATATGAAAGGCTACAATGACTTTGAATTAATTGGGCAGACACGTGACGACGCGGCGGGTGAAGCGTTTGACAAAATTGCGCGTGTCATGGAGTTGCCGTATCCCGGCGGTCCTCAGATTGACAAGCTTGCGAAGGAAGGTAATCCCGACGCGATAGACTTTCCGCGTGCAAAGGTGTCTGACTTCGACTTCAGTTTCAGCGGATTGAAATCTGCCGTGCTGAATTATTTGAATACGGCGAAGATGAAAGGTGAAGAAATAAATAAAGCCGACGTCGCGGCAAGTTTTCAAAAGGCGGTTATTGATTCGCTGGTTGAAAAGACGATTGACGCGGCGAAAAAGTTTAAGCTGAAAAAAATCGTGTTGGCAGGCGGCGTTGCGGCTAATTCGTCGCTTGAAAAAAATCTGCGCGGGCTTTGTGAAAGTCACGGGCTGGAATTTTTTTATCCTACAAAAATTTTATGTACCGACAACGCGGCAATGATAGCGTGTCGCGGCTATTATCAATCGCTTGTGAAAAATTTTGCGTCGTACGATTTAAACGCGGTACCAAACTTAGCTATTAGCTGTTAGCTTTTAGCCGATATTTTTTTTAGCTAATCGCTAATAGCTAATAGCTAACCGCTACTAAGCATTCCGCGTGACAACGAAATCCGCCGCTTGTTCAAGAGCAAGCTGGACGGAATTTTTTATTTGCGGCAAACTGATTCGCGCAGATTCAATATGCGCAGTAGCACGAAGGCGGCAATAATTAAAAGCGTCACTCACGCGCACAATTTTAACGGCTGAATGAATTTCATCACGATCCATAATTCTGCGCGTAATCATTTGGCGTAAAACATCAGCGTCACGGCTGACTTTCAACGTACGAATCACCGGCAGAGTTATCACGCCGCTTTTTAAGTCACTGCCCAAATTTTTGCCGGTAACTTTTTCATCGCCGAAAAAATCTAAAAGGTCGTCGACAATTTGAAATGCAAGACCGAGTGAGTTACCGTAAGAGCTTAAGCCGTCAATTTCCTCACGCTGTAAACCGGCAACAATGCCGCCGATTTTACAGCACGCAGATAAAAATATTGCCGTCTTCAAATTAATTCTCGTGTAATATTCGCTTATAGTCGGCACGTGAAAAAGTGAAATATCCTGCATAATTTCGCCGCGACAAAGATTTTGTACCAAGTTCGACAAAATAAGTTTTACTTCGTCACCGTAGCCGCCTTCCGCGACAATTTGAAACGCCTTTGCAAAAAGATAATCGCCGATTAAAACGGCAACTTGCGCGCCGTACTTTGAATTGGCGGTTTCAATGCCGCGACGCTTTTTCGAGTTGTCAAGTATATCATCGTGTACAAGGCTTGCCGTGTGAATAAGTTCCAACGCTACGGCAAGCGGCATAATTTTTTCCGGCGAAAAGTTTTTTCCGTACTTTGCGCACAATAAAAACAGCATCGGACGCAAACGCTTTCCGCCTTTAATCAGCGGCGTACAAGATTCTTTTATAAATTCGTCTTCACTGACGGATTGACGCAATCTTTCTTCAAAATGTTGTTTAATCTCCGTTGCAATGCCCGACGCCGTTAAAATATTCAACCTTATCACCTGTCTTTATGAAATTAAAAAAATTTTATCACAGCGGCTTATTTATGTCAAAAGAGAGCTTGAAGCTTATAGCTTGGAGCTTACAGGAAACTGAAAGCTGAAAGCTGACAGCTTAAAGCTAAAAACTATGTTATAATGTACGCAAAATTTTTAGCAGTCAAAAATCTATTTAGGTGAACGTAATGATAAAATTTTCGCAGATTGAAAAAATTTATGACACACCGTCCGGCAAAATTCATGCGCTGAAAGGCATCAACTTGGAAATTGCAAAGGGCGAAATTTACGGCATAATCGGCTTAAGCGGCGCCGGCAAATCTACGCTGGTACGCTGTATAAATATGCTTGAGCGTCCCACTGCCGGCACTGTCATTGTTGACGGTCAAGACATGATGAAACTTTCGGAAAGTGAACTGCGCGAAGCGCGAAAAAATATCGGTATGATTTTTCAGCACTTCAACCTTTTGAGTTCAGCGACGGTTTACGACAACATTGCCTTTCCGCTGACTTTATCTAAGACTCCTAAAGATGAAATTGCAAAGAAAGTTGAGCCGCTATTGGAATTAGTAGGCTTGAAGGATAAAGCTAAACAATACCCCGCGCAGTTAAGCGGCGGACAAAAACAGCGCGTAGGCATTGCCCGTGCGCTTGCGTCAGACCCGAAAATTTTACTCTGCGACGAGGCAACTTCCGCGCTTGACCCGCAGACTACAAAATCAATCTTAGCGCTGATTAAAGACATTAACAAAAAATTTTCTCTAACCGTCGTCGTCATAACTCACGAAATGCAGGTTATAAAAGAAATTTGCGACAAGGTAGCGGTAATTTCAAACGGCGTCATTGCGGAAAAAGGTTCCGTGCTTGACGTGTTCACAAATCCGCAACACGAAATTACAAAGGAATTTATCAGCGTGCTTTTGTCAAACGATTTACCGGCGGCATTTCGCGGCAGTGAGATTTCTGCAGAAAAAGTTGAAGACTCAATTTTACTTGTACGCCTGATTTTTTTGGGTGAACGCGCAGATGACCCCGTGCTTGCCGAAATGATTAGAAGTTGTCCCGGCGTTGAATGTACCATGCTTTTCGGCAACTTGGACGAAATTCGCGGCGTACCTTTCGGACGTTTTATCGTCGGCTTAGACGGCAGTGAAGATGATATTCAAAAGGCGCTGAATTTTTTGAGCGGCAAGCATGTCCGCGTGGAGGTTATAGGTTATGTCAGAAGAAATAATTTCGCTGTTGACTAAGGCGCTTGGTGAAACGGTTTACATGGTCGCAGTTTCAATGGCTATCGCGTCATTAATCGGCATACCGCTCGGCGTGCTGCTGTATACTACGGACAAAGGGCAGGTGCTTGAAAATTTGCCG
>CAMJNB010000115.1 GCA_946407175.1 uncultured Selenomonadales bacterium
AAAAATCCGTTCAAAATATTCTGGTTGATGCTTAAAATATTTACTTCGTTATCGGCAAGAATTTTTGTAACCGCCGCAATTATGCCGACACGATCTTTGCCGACGACCGTTATTACCAATTTCAAATTTATCACTCCTTTTTTAGCTGTCAGCTAATGTTTACCAGCCAATAGCTAACCGCTAATCTATCGCTTCTTCTGCGAAAAAATCGGCGTAAAGCATTTTGGATTTATTATCGCCTGCAACGTCCGGCGTCAAAACTTCCGCCTTAGCAGTTGTGACGCCGCCTTTGGTATCGACATTTACAACCGCCGTTTCGGTCACCGCGTCAGCGGATTTTTTTTTCTTTGCACTTTTATCATCGTGCGGCGGCTTTTGAGATTTATTTTGTTCAGCGCCGGCTTTAATCTTGTTCATATATTCGGCAAGGAACTTTTGAAATTCGTCACGCATAAGCGCGTTAATCTGTGCCATAAATTTTTCGTGACTGTCATTTATAGCTTGATTAAGCTGTCCCATAAGCCGATTTAAATTCACGCCGAAAGTTTCATTAGCCGCGCGCAGGTCTTTCACGACATTTTCCAGCGTCTCCATTTCATCAAGCAAGTTGTCAGTGTCACTTTTCAACTTTTCATTTTGCGCCTGCAAAAGTTTATTTTGCTCCTGTAACTGCGCGTTATCTGCGCGGAGCTTGTCAACGTCATTTTGCAAATTTTTTCCTAAGTCACGCGCCGCCGTAAGAATTTTTTCAAGGTCTTGTAACCTGTCCATATTAATCACCTCGTCGTTAAAGCTTGTAAAAAATTTAAAGCTTAAAAAATTTTTGCGAAAAAAAAGACTCTTCGCGCCGGAGAGTCATATTTTTGCCGAAAGATAATTTTAAAGCGGTATGACGTTGCCTTCTGCGTCAATCGGCTCGGTAAGCAGGAAAAGGCAACTCAAATCGACGTGAAAAATTACGGTGTATTCGTCTTCGTCACTTGAGGCGCCGTTAAATTTATTGCTGTACAAAAGGGACACGGCGTGGCAGTAATCGTTGACTTGATCGTTGTAGACGTCAATTTTTTTACTGCAAACCGCCTCTTGATATTTGAAAATCGTACCGGCAGGAAAGTAGCCTTCCACAAAAACTTTCGCCGGCAAATAAAAATTATCTTCGACGAAGGGAATGGGAACCTTTGAACGCAAAAAAATATTTTCTAAATCCAATGAGCGAATGTCCAAAAAAAATCCTCCTTGTCGCGCAGTAGTTTAAGCTTTTGTTAAGTTTAATCCGTTAATAAGCTGTTATTAAGCGGTTAAAATGACACTGAAAAAGGTTTACGCTCTTCCTCTTCCAACGTGAGAAGGCGTGAAAAGCCGGTCATATCCATTACCGTGCGAACGTCGCGCTGAATATTTTTTACAAACATTTCGCCTTGATTGTTCATGCGTTTTTGCGTTTTCAACATAATGCGAAGACCCGCCGACGCAATGTAGAATAAATCTTTCAAATCAATGACTAAATTTTTCACGCCGTCAAGTTCTTTCGACATAAATTTATCGAGTTCAATGGCGGTAACGGCGTCCAATTTACCGGTAAGCGTCACGGTCAATTTATCGCCGTCGCGTTCGGTTTTAATTTCCAATTTTTTATTTTCCAATTTTAAAACTCCTATTGTAGCTTTTCACTGTTAGTCGGTAGCTATAATTTCTACAAGCTACAAGCTACCAGCTAATCTCTAATAATGCGGATTCGCTTTAACGTAGTCAACGGGACGACTCCAATCAACATGCACGCCGGTAGCTTCCCAAAGGCGCGTCAATGCGATTTTCAAACTCTCTTCATCAGCCTGCGGATTTATTTTCTCCGACGTAAAATCCAAAAGCGTTTCATGTGGGATTTTTATTTCATGAACTTTAGACAAAAAATCTTCCGCCTTACGTTTACCTTCTTCGTCACCAAGCACGACGACAACTTTTTTATTCGCGTTATCGTATTCGACATAACCTAAATTTTCGCCGTAACTTATCGCGACACTGAAATTTTCCTTCAAACTCGGAGCACCTCCCGTCTATATTATATTAAATTTTTTTCTGCGAAATTGCAAGTGCATTGTCCTTTTGAAAGAGTGAGCCGACAAAGTTTAGAAAGTTAATTGAAAGCGGTGACAGGTCTTTAAACTTACTCCACGTCAAGGCGACTGTGAATTTTATCGGCGGATTTACCGGCAGGAATTTGAAATTTGATTCGGACATTACGGCAAATCGCGGTAAGAGTGACACTGCCGCGCCGCCGGAAACCAATTCTTTAATTGTCTTCAGCTGTGACGTGCAAAGTAAAATTTCCGGCGAAAACCCCGCACTTGCCGCGCGTTCTATTGTCACGAAGTTTTGAAAGGTTCCCGCCGGTTGCAAAATAAATTTTTCATTGCGCAGAGATTTAAACGAAATTTTGTCAGCCGTTGCAAGCAGGTGATTTTTCGGCAGGCATAAATAAAATTCATCTTCCAAAAGGTTAAGCGAATTGACCTGCGTTTCACCCGCTTTTAAATAAATTATGCCGAAGTCCGATTCGCCGCTTTTCAAACTTTCTTTCACCGTCATTGAGTCACTGCACTCCTGCAATTCAATTACAATGTCAGGATTTTCGGCTTGAAATTTTATGAAAAGGTTTGGAAAAAGGTAAGATTCGACCATTGGCGGAATGCCGAAACGAATTGTGCCGCCGTTGCGATTCTGAAACCTTTCCATGCCAATCTGCGCGGCTTTCACGTCCTGCAAAATTTTCTGCGCATGAATTAAAAAGACTTGTCCCGCTTCCGTCAAGGCGATGTGTTTTTGACTGCGGTCAAACAGCGACACTTTTAATTCCGCCTCCAAAGATTGAATTGCCTTTGTCACGGAAGGTTGAGAGACGTGAAGAATTTGTGCCGCCTTAGTAAAACTTTTCAGCGAACTCACCGTACAAAAATATTCCAACTGCCGCAGTTCCATAAAACACTGACTCCTAATCGAAAGTTTAATTCTTATCAAATCGGAATTTTAACTTTTTACATCGGAAGTGTACCTCTTATCAAAATTTACATTACCATTTCTGCAATGGCGCCGTGTGTATCCAAATCCAAAATAAATGCGCCTGCCTGTACGCCGAACTGCTTGAAAGTCTGAACCATTTCCGACGCGATATCGTTTTCAATTTTTTTACTTGCCGCCGAAAACGCGATAAGACACGGTCCCGCGCCGCTTAATGCCACGCCTAAAGCGCCGGACTTCTTAGCCGCCGCAAAAACTTCCTGCATGCCCGGTACCAATTTCGTACGGTACGGCTGGTGTATCGCGTCGTCGAAGGCGCAGGATAAAAACTTTTCTTTACCCTCGATTAACGCGGCGACCAACATTGACGCGCGACTTATATTGAAAACGGCATCTTGCAGAGGAATTAACTGCGGTAAGACTTGACGTGCCATTTTTGTTGAAAGCGGGAAGTCCGGTACCGCCACGATTAATTTTAATTTTATCTTCGGCAGGAATGAAAATGTATGAACTTGATTTTTTTCCGCGACGCTTACGGTAAAGCCGCCGAAAATTGCCGGCGCGACGTTATCGGGGTGACCTTCAATTTCCGTTGCAAATTTCAAAATGTCTTGACGGCTGAAAGGATTCTCCACCACCGCATTTGCACCGACTAAACCTGCCACGATAGCCGCCGCGCTTGAACCTAATCCACGCGACATTGGCACGTGATTGACCATGCGAATTTCCGCGCCTTTAATTTTATCGCCTTCGCCTGCACGTTCAATTAAAAGCCGCGCAGATTGCCACACGATATTTTTTTCGTCTGTAGGAATTGACTCCGTGCCTTCACCGGTTGCCTCAATGACAAGGCGATTTTCTTCCAAAAATTTAAATTCAAATTCGTTGTAAATTGTTGCCGCGAGTCCCAAGCAGTCAAAGCCGGAGCCGCAATTCGCAGAAGTGCCAGGTACTTTCACTTTGACTTTTTTCGCGGACGAAGTTTCATTGTCCATTATTTCACCAATCAGTAAATTTTAATCGCATTCCGCGCAGAAAATTTTATTCCTCAACTTTTATTCTTCGACGCGAATCACGCTGAAAATTTTGTTGACGCAGGACAGCTTTTTCAATTCCTCTTCCGCCTGCAAAATATTTTTATGCTTGACTTCGTGCGTTATGACAACGATTTCCGCGCTGTCTTCAATATTTTCATTCGTCTGCATTACCGATTTCAAGCTGACATTCATCTTGCCGAAAACCGTAGCAATTTGACCGAGTACGCCGGGATCGTCATTTACCAAAAGACGCAGGAAGTAGGACGATTCAGTTTCATCAAGCTGACAAATTTTTTTCTGTTCGTAGCACGTACAGCCGAATCTGCCGACGTTGCCCAAAATAATTCCGCGTGCAATTTCCACAATATCAGAAATGACTGCCGACGCCGTAGGATAACCTGCGCCGGGACCGTAGAACATAGCCTCATCAATGGGGTTGCCGCGTACAAAAATTGCATTGAATACGCCGTTTACCGACGCAAGCGGATGCTTATTCGGCAAAAGCACGGGGTGTACGCGAACATCAACGCCTAAGTCAGACTCTTTGCCTACCGCCAAAAGTTTCACCGTGTAGCCCAACTGCGCGGCGTAGCGGATATCTTCCGGCGTAATTTTCGTAATGCCTTCCATTGAAACATCTTCAAACTTCACGCGGGAGTTAAAGGCGATTGACGCGAGAATTGCAATTTTGCGCGCGGCGTCTTTACCTTCAACGTCAGCGGCAGGATTAGCCTCCGCGTAACCTTTCGCCTGCGCCTCTTTAAGCACGGTGTCATAATCGGCGCCGTCCTCTTTCATCTTAGTCAGCATGTAATTTGTAGTTCCGTTGACAATGCCGAGAATTTCAGTAATTTTATTTGGCGTCAATGAACGTTTAAGCGGCATGATAATCGGAATTGCGCCGCCTACCGACGCCTCAAAGAGAAAGTCAATTTTATTTTTATCCGCCGCGTCAAAGAGTTCACTGCCGAACTGCGCGACAACGTCTTTGTTTGCCGTCACGACATTTTTACCGTGCGCC
This sequence comes from uncultured Selenomonadales bacterium, assembly GCA_946407175.1. The sequence continues at coordinate 5,074 of CAMJNB010000115.1, forward strand.
ATTGCTTGCAGAATAAAATCTTTCGCAGGTTTAATGCCGCCGATAAGTTCAACGACGATTTTAATTTCATCGTCATTTAAAATTTCATCGTAGTTACTTGTAGCCGGCAGACCTTGTTCCTGCAGTTTGGGAATTTCGTGCGGCAGGACTAGGATATTTTTAATTTGAATTTCGGTACCTGCACGCTGGGTAATGATATCGTGATTATCTTTCAACACTTTTATGACACTGCCGCCGATAGTTCCCGCGCCTAGCAGTGCGATTTTTATAACGTTGTTATCCAAATTTTTCACTCCATTTAATTAGCTTGTAGCTAGTAGCTGGTAGCTTGTAGCCAGTAGCTTTTAGCCGGTAGATTGTAGCTCTTAGCGATTAGCGCCGGATTTTAATGCGTCCACTTTATCAAGGCGCTCCCAAGGCAGATCAACATCAGTCCTGCCGAAATGTCCGTAAGCTGAAGTGGGGCGGTAAATCGGACGACGCAGATCAAGCATTTTTATAATGCCGGCGGGACGAAGGTCAAAGTTTTCATTGACAAGCTTTGTAATAAGTTCTTCGTCAACTTTATTCGTGCCGAAGGTGTCAACGTTTACCGAGACGGGACGAGCAAC
>CAMJNB010000116.1 GCA_946407175.1 uncultured Selenomonadales bacterium
TACACTTTGTGTTAAGCTGTATTCGGTTTGGTAAAAAAATTTTTTTAAGGAGAATTGTTTTTGAGAGATATAAAAATACTAAGTCCTCTTAATGGTGAGTTAATCCCGTTAAATCAGGTTGACGACCCTGTATTCGGCAGCGGAGCAATGGGACGCGGCGCGGCAATTAAAAATCCCGCAGGAAAAGTTTATTCGCCTTTCGACGGTGAAATTACCGTTTTCTTTCCAACCAATCACGCCATAGGTCTTAAGTCCGATGACGGCATTGAACTTTTTATTCACGTCGGTATGGACACGGTTAAGCTTAACGGTGAAGGATTTACACCGCGTGCTGACGTAGGTGACAGAGTTAAGCGCGGTCAACTGCTTTTGGAGTTTAATCCCAAAGTCATTACAAAGGCAGGTTATCAAACCACAACGCCGGTAGTTGTCACGAATCACCAAAATTTCGGCGCCATTACCTTTGAACTTCTCGACCAAAAAATTATTGTCGACGTTAGAGGCAATTATATTTAGAGTCACGGCTCAAACAACTCACAAGAGAGTAATAATTTTAAGGAGGCTGACGCGGTGAACACGAAAAAATTTACTATGTTGGGTGAATCCGGCTCCGGCAAGACGTGCTACTTGCTCGGTATGTATATGTCGATGAATATGGATTTGGAAAGTATCGGCTACACTATTGTCGCCAAAGATGAACAGGTAAGAAAAAATCTTACGACAAGTTATTATAAATTGGAAGATGATGGGCGCGGCGAATCAAGATTTCCGGATACTACCGACAACGTTCAAAAATATACTTTTTGGTTACAGTACGCATATGAAACAATTTTGCCTTTTGAATGGATCGATTATCCCGGCGCTTTTTTAGACCCTACCCAAGTAGATACCACCGACGCTAAGTATAAGGAAGTTGAAAAATCTATTAGTGAATCGAGCACGATTTTTATTTGTATTGACGGCGCAAATTTAGTCGAAGGCGATATTCACGCTAAAATAAGACGTGTTAAAAGAAAGTGTACCGCAAGAATAAATCCGTATCTCGGTAATTTGAAAGAAAAATTAAAACGTGAAGGAAGATGGTTGCCGCCGATTTGCATAATCGTCACCAAGTTTGATTTATGCGGGGATTATGTAAGTATGGATGAACTGCGCGAAATAATTGAGGAGTCTTTTAAACCGCTCTTTATGAGCGATGATACAGTTGTTACGGTTATCCCTGTTTCATTGGGCATTGATATTACTGACGACGACTATAAAGGCGAATTGGATCCCGTAAATATTCACTTTCCGATTTTGCTCGGAATTAACTTTGCTCTTAACGAAGTAATTTCTGAATGTAATTTTTTGATAAACTACCAAAATGATCATAGAGAATATATTCAACGAGCTAAAAGAGAAGAAGAAGACAGCTTTTTCTTATGGCGCGATGATAAAAAAATCAGTGCCCTTGCCGATGCTATTTCCTCTACCCAAAAAGAAATACAACAACTTCGTAAGACAGCGGATATTGCCAAGAAAAATCAAGAAAAGTTATTTGACGAATTGAGCGCTATAAATATGATATTTTATAATGGCAGGTGGCAATTATGAAAATCAAAATCGCGCCGCTTATTTACAGCAGAACGTTGCATTTCGATTTTAATTCCAACTTTGCCGTTCGTCCCAAAAATTTGAATGTTGCATGGGCTAGAGATATTGTTCGCGCGTCAACGAAAGAATTGGGCATACTTAATGACATTCGCCGCGTTGTTGCGTCCAAAGACGGCATTGGCATTGCAGGCGTCGCCTGTATTTTTAAATTTTTTGTTGAAAACTATTTGCCGAATAAAGTTCAAGACGCCGAAAAATATTTTCGTGACGAGCGCGGCAGAGACGTAAAAATTTTTCTCGGCTACGCTTTTGAAATGATCGGCAAAAAGGAAATTCCCGCCGTTACCGACGCTGATATTTTGCAAATGTTTATGGATACGCTTGCGCCGGAATGGGATAGAAAATTTGTTGAGACGGTCCATTCAAATTACAGCGAATACGGTACTAAAATTTTTTCCGACGACAAAAAGCCTGTCGATAACATTAACGGCGTTGAAATTTATCGTGACGACGTTTTCAATCAATTTTTGGCGTCCGCGCAGGTTAAAGAGCTGTCATACTGTTCAAACGTAACCCAATTTGATATTTGGCAAGAAGGTCAATTCAGCGCCATTTCCACTTCGGACAACAGCGTTATCAGCGGTTTAAAATCGGCTCAAAAAAAAACGCCTTCCCCACAATCTCAACCAACTCAAAATACTCAGCCAACTCAATCAACTCAACCGGTTCAAACTACGAATCAGCAATTTTCACGCCAACAAACTGCAACAACGAATCGCCGTCCGCAGGATACAACAAGCAGTTCGCCAATTCTGATAATAGCTTTAATCGTGATTATAGCGGCAATCATAGGTTCAGTGATAATGTTCAACAGCAACGACGTGGAAGAGCGTCAACAGGAATCGAGCCTAATGAGCCAAACCATAATGCTGTAAATGAAGAACTTCAATTTAAATCATTGAAATTGTTGGTTGATCAACTTAATAAAATGTTGTGCGACAAAAAATTTTGTTTTGAAGAACATACTTATAAAGTTTGGTTTACGCTCGACAAAAAATGTCTTAGTAAAGAACCTAAAATTGAAGTGGAATTGAAGAAGGTAACGTAATGGCCGTATTCGACAAATTTTACAAGAAGACACCAAAACACGAAGATCCTACGATTCAAGTTTTGTATGACTACGAAAAGCATTACATGGACTTGATAAAATCGTACCGGCACGAAATTGAATTTATAAATCAACTGCACGCGGCGCATACGCAGGAAGTACAAAATTTCTATGCAAACGAATTGCCGGCTATTCAAAAAAAGTTGGCGTCAGAGCCGATTGATGATGACGTACGGCGCGAATGGCTTAAGAATCTTGAAAAGCATATGGACAACAGTTTCAAGATGAGCGAACATTTTATCGGCATTTTGACGACAAAAACCCTTGAAGAATTTAACGCGGAAATTCGCGCGAAAATTCACGGAGGCAGTATTTGATGAATGACGACAGAAAAGTTTTCGCCTTAACGCACTTCATTGACATAATGAAAAGCTGTCGCCGCCGCCTTGTTGACGACGTACTAAACGGTAATCCGGACTTGTACCGCTTTTTGTACGAAGATAAAAATAACAAAATTTATGAACTCTACGAGAAACGCTACGAATTGAAATGGCTTGAAATGCATTGGGAACAGTGCAAGCAAATTTTTGACAACACTACCGTACCGCTTGCAACGCGGCGCGAAGTTTTGAAAATCTTTTTGCAATGGTACCAAAAATTTGTTGAAGCGTGGGGCTACGAATCTGCGCGCGCTTTCTTTTTCAACGCCGAAATAGAATCGCTGGAACTTTTAATCGACACTAATCAGAAATGGACGGCGCAACTTAATCAACTGCAGATGTCTTTTCAGCGTGAAACAAGGCTGATTGACAGAGAGATTATGGAGGCAAAAAATTCATGAGCGCGATATTTAAAATTTTAAAACTTGTCGGCGGTTCAATTATCGACAAGCCGCTTGAAATTATCGACAACCAGCTTAAATTTTATCAAGAACGTAAAAATATGGCGCAGTCTCAACAGCTTAAGCAGGACGAGGCAAAATTTTTACAGCAGTTGGATATGGACAGACAAAAGTTTAATGCCGAACTTGATGACATGATAGCGCGTAAAGAGATTGAACGCGGTACGCAAATTCTTGATACGATAAAAGAATATCAAATTACAATGGCAGAATGCGCCGTTTCTATAAGTGAAAGTCTCGGCAAAATGACTATAGAACTTCGGCGGCAAGCCCATGACCTTATGGAAGAAAAAAAGCAATCGTACCTAAAAATGCAAAAAGATGCTACACAAAGCGCAATGGATCAGCTTAAAATGATTCGCAGTGAATTTCCCGAAGGCAGTATGGAATATCAAATAATGACCGATGCAATTAGAGCGCAATTAGTTGGCATTGTAGAAAATTCAAGAAGTTTTATGAAGATGATTGATGAAGATTTTGCAAGAATGACGACAAATCTGGATAACATTTCAAGGCAAGCCAGTGAAAATTCTAATCAATACATTTCAATGACTCTTGGCAGTTTGCTACCTAATCAATTGCGCGGCGCTACGGACAATACAAAACTTTTAAAATAAATTTAGCTTAATATTTGTCTGAAATAAATTTAGTCGCACGAAAAAATTTTACTCCGCGTAATGCGGATTTTTTTTATTGCGCAAAAATTAAAAACTTGACGGCATTGCGTGAAACAATTAGACTTATTCAGAAAGGAGTTGAAATATTTGGGAATAAAGTACATAAGCGGCGGCGAAAGTCACGGCAAGCAGTTGGTTTGCATTTTGGAAGGACTTCCCGCAGGTTTGAAAGTCACGAGTGATTTTGTCAACGCAGATTTAAAACGGCGTCAAAGCGGCTACGGGCGCGGCGACAGAATGAAAATTGAGTCTGACAAAGTTATTTTCGCGTCCGGCATTCGTTTTGGCGAAACGCTTGGCAGTCCCGTAACTTTGATTGTGGAAAATCGCGACTGGGAAAATTGGACTGAAAAGATGAGCGCCGAAGGTTTTACGTCCGGCGAAAAGGTTACCAATGCGCGACCGGGACACGCTGATTTGACCGGTGTGTTAAAATATGCCCGCACTGACATTCGTGACATTTTGGAAAGGTCAAGCGCACGTGAAACTACAATGCGCGTTGCGGCGGGAGCCTTGTGTAAAATTTTTTTGAAAGAATGCGGCATTGAAATTTCCAGCAAAGTTTTGGACGAAGAAAATTTGAAAAGCCGTATTGACGCGGCGAAGAGTAAGGGCGACACGGTTGGCGGAATTTTTGAAGTCACCGTCACCGGAGCGCCGATAGGTCTCGGCAGTCATATTCAATGGGATAAAAAGTTGGACGCGAAATTTGCGGCGGCTTTTATGTCCATTCAAGCGGTTAAAGGCGTTGAGATTGGTGACGGCTTTGCCAACGCGCAGAAATTCGGAAGTGAAGTTCACGACGAAATTTTTGTTGACGCCGATAAAAAAGTTTTTCGCAGGACGAATCGCGCAGGCGGAATTGAAGGCGGTATGTCAAACGGTGAACCGATTGTAATTCGTGCCGCGATGAAACCTATTCCTACGCTGATGAAACCGTTGCAAAGCGTTGACATTGCGACAAAACTTCCCGTCACGGCGAGCAAGGAACGCAGTGACACCTGCGCGATATGGGCGGCGGCGGTTGTAGGTGAGGCTATGGCGGCGATTGTTACGGCGGACGCGATTGTTGATAAATTCGGCGGCGACGCTTTAAGTGACACGTTGCAGAATTTAAAAAATTACCGTGAACGTATTAAAAATTTCGGAATGAGTAAGGGTTAGCGTATGTTTAATTTTTCTTCAAAGGATAGAGAGTTTTTCGATCTGTTTATAAAAAATGCGGAGTACTTCCACTTGTCGGCGTTGCTTTTGGACGAGCTTATAAAAGACCCGAATAAATCGCTTGAACGTGCGGAAGAAATTCTGCGGCTTGAATCGTCTTCAGATGAAGTGAACGAAGAGATTATTAAAAAGCTGAATTTGAGTTTTATCACGCCGATTGACCGCGAGGACATTTACT
>CAMJNB010000117.1 GCA_946407175.1 uncultured Selenomonadales bacterium
GAGCGCCGATTTTCACGCATTTATGGAGCGTGAACGTGAACGTATAAGACAAAGGGTCTTCGGTGACAACTTTATAGCGACGAATAATGTCAGCATTTCCCCGCAGTTTACACCTAAACCTGCTGAACCTGTTCAACCTGTAAAACCTGCTGAGCTGCCGGAAAGAAAACATTTACCGATATTTGCCTTTGACTTCAAGAAAAAATCTGCCGACAAGCCTAAGCCTTACTACGGAAATTTCAGTGACGTTGACATTGATGACGATTTTTATGATGACGGCGATAAGGGCGGTGACGGCGATTGAAAAAATTTTGCGGCTACTTTCGCACACTTAGAAATTATTGGCACGACGAGAAGGGCAGGCATGATATTTTGGACTTTCTCCGCGCAGGTTTAATAATTTCGGCAGTAAGTTTAATTTTGATTTTAGCGTTAAGATTTTGATAATGGCGTTGAGGTGATGAAAATTGCGGGTAGGAATAATGGGCGGGACGTTTGACCCGATACACTTGGGGCATTTGGCAACGGCTGAATCGGTACGCGAAATTTTCAAGCTCGACCAAATTTTATTTATACCTGCCGCGCGACCGCCGCATAAAGTTCAAAGTCACGTGACGCCGGAAGTTCACCGCCTTATGATGACATTTCTTGCAACGCAGTCAAATGAAAATTTTCAAGTATCACCAATGGAAATTCTGCGCGACGGTCTTTCATACACGCTGAAAACGATTGATGAACTGCATGAAAAATTCGGCGCGGCGACGGAATTATTTTTCATAATCGGCGCAGATTCGCTAATGGATTTGCCGAAATGGTATCATTCGCGCGAGCTTGTAAAAAAATGTCACTTCATAGCGGCGACGCGACCAAATGTCGAGGTAAATTTTTCTGACGTGGAAAATTTTTTTGGCGCATCGGCAGATGAAAAAATTCACCGTGTCACGACGCCCGGCATTGAAATTTCTTCAACCGAAATAAGGCGGCGCGTAAAGTCGGGGCTGTCGATAAAGTACCTTGTGCCTGAAGTTGTCGAAGAATATATCATTAAAGAAAATTTGTACCAATCTGATTAAAGTCTTATTAAAATTTTGATTAACAAGCTGATTAAAATTCTGATTAAAGTTACGGGAGTTATGTTATGGCAAAAATTTTATTGGCATTTTTCGCCGGCACGGATTACGGCACGAAAGATTCGGCTATCGGACCTTTCTACGAATCATTCATTACGGCGTTGAAAGCACGCGGACATAAGTTAAGAATTTAGCCGAAAATGCCGCTGCTTATAATTCTTCAAAAATCGGAATAAGCGCGGGACATTTGCAGGCGGTGGACGGCTTTCCGTGGCGAACTCTTGATATTATGCAGAGTAACGCTTGTTTGGTAAGCGACTACCACAAAGATTTTGACAAACTCTTTCCGAAGGATTTGTTTCCGATTTACAAAGACGCTTACGAGGCGCGCGAAATTTGCAAAGAGTTGCTGGGCAATGAAAAGAAGAGAAAGAAAATTGTTAAACGATGTCAAGAATATGCGTTTAAAAATTTCGGCTTTGAAAAAATTGCGAATAACATAAACGCTTTAATCGGCGATTCGATTGTATAAAATTTAAGATAGTATAAAATTTAAGATTAGATAAAACTTAAGGGCGTGAAGGTAATGACGGTTGACGAAATGCGCCGCGAACTTCAAAGGCGGCTTAAAAAAAATAGATTCGCGCACTCAATCGGTGTGGCAAATACCGCCGTCAAGCTGGCAAAAAAATTTGGCGTTGACGAAGATAAAGCGTACATTGCGGGGCTGTTGCACGATTGCGCACGTGAATTTGAAAACGCTGACCTACCTGCCGAAGCCGTTAAACGCGGCATTGAAATAGGTGAGGTTGAAAATTCTGCGCCGCTTTTACTTCATGCGTACATAGGCGCGCATATGGTAAGCGAAATTTACGGCGTCGATGACAAAGAAATTATTCAGGCGATTTACCGTCACACCGTCGGTGCACGAAATATGTCGGCGCTTGACAAAATAATTTACTTTGCAGATATGATTGAGCCGCACCGAGATTATCCCGGCGTTGACAAACTTCGCGACCTTGCCGAGACGTCAACTAACCTTGATGAAATTATTTTGACGGCGCTGAATGAATCAATTATTTTCGTCATACAGAAAGGCGCACTTATTCACCCCGCAACCATTGACGCGAGAAATTATTTACTACTTGAAAAAATCACTTCAAATTAAAAAGTGAGCAGAACCGAAATGGCTAAAAAAACTGAGGATAACAGCATAATGCAAAAGCGAAAAATTCTTCGCCGAATAAAGCGGAGAAAATTTTTTCGTTTTATTTTTATGGGCGTTATTCTTTCGCTTATGGTCTCGTCAATCCTGTTTGTCGGCTTAGGTGTGTACAACGTGGCGGGATATGTGTATAATGAAATTGCGTCGATATATTACGGCTACACCGATCGTAAGACTGCGCGGACGGGACCGATTGATCCGAAATTCGACGGCTACACGAACATTTTAATCTTAGGCATTGACGCAGGCGACGAAGGTACGCAAAATGCCGATACAATTTTGGTTTTAAGTTTTTCCAACGATACGGGAAAATCGCGGCTGATATCAATTCCGCGTGACACTTGGGTTGAGGCTGAATCGGCGGAAGGCAGGATTGGCAGTTTTTATGCATGGGGCGGCGCCAGCTTAATGGTACGTCACGTTGCCGCGTTGCTTGGCATTTCAATTCACCAGTACATTGTCATTGATATGAATACCTTCGCTGATTTAATTGACGTACTCGGCGGCGTCGATATTTATGTCGAAGAGGATATGGACTACGAAGATCCGGAGGCGGGATTGGAAATTCATCTCGGCAAAGGTTATCAGCACTTGGACGGCTACGAAGCGCAGAAGTATTTGAGATTTCGCGGTGAAAATTTAGGCGACGTAGGCAGGGTTCAGCGTCAACAAAAATTTATACGTTCTCTTTATGCAAAGGTGTTACAACTTGAAACAATTCCGAAACTTCCCGCCATTGCAGAAATTTTTCAAAACAGAATGGAAACCAGCGCTGAAATTTTTGACTCGGCGCACTTGGCAAATGTCCTGCGTAAAATGAGTAGCGATTTACCTACAACCACAATGCTACCTGGCACTGAAAATGAGGAAGGCGCATTTATTCCGGATATTGAAGAAGTTGACGCGATGATTAGTGAACTTTTCCCGATTCACGATATTAACGCTGAAACTGCGAATACTGAAGAGGAGTAATTTTTAGATTAAGTTAATTGATAAGGAGTGAAAGATTTGGAGACAAATGAAGTTGCATTAAAAATTTGCAAGGCGGCAAGCAAGACGAAGGCCAGCAACATTATCACAATGGATATGCGCGGCATAATGTTTTCAACAGATTGTTTCGTAATTTGCAATGCGGCGACGGCTACGCAGGTTCGCGCCATTGCCGACAATATCGAAGAAGAATTGGCTAAAGACGGCTTGCACTTCAATCACCGTGAAGGTTACCGCGAGGCAGAATGGATTTTGCTTGACTACGGCGACGTCGTGGCGCATATTTTTAAGACTGAAAGCCGCGAATATTACGCGCTTGAAAAACTTTGGGGAGACGCCGAAATTAAAGCTTATGAAGAAGATTCTTAAAAAGTTTGATGAATAAAGGAAGAGAATCATTTGAAAAATAGCATTCCCGCTGTTTCTATAATAATTCCGATGTATAACGCGGAAAAATATATCGGTGACTGTCTTGACAGCATTTTGGCGCAGACGTTTACAGATTTTGAAGTAATTATTGTTGACGACGTCTCGACCGATAACAGCCGTGACATTGTCAAAACCTACCTTCCAAAATTCAACAGGGGGGGTAGAGACACTCAAACTCATTTGCTCTGAAAAAAATTCCGGCGGCTGTCCCGGCGTGCCGCGAAATTTAGGAATGAAATTATCACGCGGTAAGTATCTCTTTTTTATTGACAGTGACGACGGAATTACAAAGACGGCACTTGAAGAACTTTTTAATATTGCGGAAAAATTTGACGCCGATGTTGTGGATTGTGAAAGTTTTTATAATGTGCCTAGTATATTTTGGCATGTACGGAATGAAAATGCAGATGCCTTTAAAATAAATATAACTTATAAAAAGGTAAATGAACCTACTTTATTGAGTGCCGATATAGCTGAACGTATTATAGATTTTATGAACAGAAGATTTGCGTACCCTTTATGGACAAAATTAATTAAGCGCGATTTCTTGATAAACAATCATTTGGAGATGATTGATTCTATTTCAGGAAATGACGATTCTATATTTACTTGCTGTATGTTATGTTTGGCTCCAAAGTACATACTCGTCCCCAATATAGTAAATTTTTATCATGTTCATGAAGATTCTATATCACATAATAAAGATTCGGTTCAAAAAATCTTTCACAAGCAGTTAAACGGCATAGTTAAGGGATTCGCGTATTTTGAGGATTTTTTTAGTAATACCGAGCGTCTATCTCAGCGTAGAGATGTAAAGTTTATGGTTATAGGATTTCTGCTTAATGAAGGATTTTTTTACCTTTCTAAATTTTTCCTTCAAATTCCAACGTATCAACTTTATGAATTGATTCTAAGCGAACTTTCCAGTATCAATGATAAAACTGCATTTACGGCATATTTATTTTCACAAATAAATGTCTTCCACTTGCAACTTATTCAAGCTCAGCAGATAATTTCACAAAAAGACGCGCAGATTAACGAACTCAAAAATCAACTTATACCTAAAATGTAAATTTAAAAAATTGGAGGCTGATGACTCTTCACTAAAAAAGGTGAATGCGTCATGAAATTTTAGATGAAGAATAAAGATAAGATAACCGGTAAAGGCGACAAGAAAAAATTTACCGTACCTGCCAACACGGAAAAAGCTGTTTACTATAACGAAGTTCAATACAAGCCGATGACCGTAGTAAATTTAAAGGTTATGCGCGTTAATGACTTTGGCGCCTTTCTCGACGCAGGTACCGGCAACGGCAGTGACGATATACTTTTGCATAAAACGCAACAGACAGCTGAAGTTAAGGTCGGCGACATGGTAAATGTTTTTTTGTACCTTGACCCGAAAAAAAGGCTGACGGCGAGTATGAGAGTGCCTAAAATGCGCGAAGGGCAGATAGCGCGGCTTAAGGTTATAAATGTGACTAATGACGGCGCATTTTTGGACGTAGGTGCCGAGCGCGGAATTTTTATGCCGTTTGCAGAAATGCGCGGCAGACCGAAAAAAGGCGATATTGTTTGGGCAAAACTTTATACCGATAAGTCGGGACGCCTTGCCACGTCTATGAAAGTTTCTGACGAAATTCGACGCGCGTCAAAGCCTGCGGAAAATGTTAAAATCGGCGACAGGATTATCGGCGCTATTTACAATATTACAGACGCCGGTGCGTTTGTTTTTACCGAAGAAAGATATATCGTCTTCATTGCGAAAAAAGAAATGCCGCGTGAATTAAAAGTCGGTGAAGTGGTCGAGGCGCGTGTAACTTTTGTTCGTGAGGACGGCAGGCTTGATGCGTCGTTGCGTCATGCTAAAGAAGCTGCTTTGCAAAATGACGCGGAATATATTTTGAAATTGATGCGTGAAAA
>CAMJNB010000118.1 GCA_946407175.1 uncultured Selenomonadales bacterium
ATTCAAAAAGAACTCGATCAGTTAATCGACCAGATAGACGATAACGCCCTTATAACCTTCAACGGCAAGTACCTGCTTGAAGGCTCCCGCGCACAATCCGGTAGCGCCGTCGCAACTCATATGACTAACGGCAGCTTGAATACCGAAACTAATTTGGACACCAAACTTACGGATCTTAAAAACCGCAACGGTGAAAGTCTTGAAATCAACACCGGCGACCGTGTAACCGTTTCCTTCGTTATGGGCGGCAAAACCTATGTCAGCACATTGACTTCTGTCAGCCAGTTCACCAAACTCGGCAGTGTCTACAACATGATGAACACCGCGATTAACGGCAAAAACACCGCAGGAAGTGCTTTCGCGGCGATTAATGTAAATACTACGACTGTTAGTAATTCTACTTGGAAGTTTGGTGACAACGGAGCAAATACGAACTTTACCGCTAATGCCGCCAGTGACACTGCCGGTTCTTTCACGCTGTTTAACACTACTAATAGCACCACGATGAAAATCTCCATTCCTGAAATAAAAACCGGCGATAAAAATTTTAGTAGCGGTACATACACTATTGATTTAGGCGGTGCTCAAGCTAAAATTGCCATAACCGGAAGTTCCGCAACGAAGACATATGCGCTGGCATCTATGATTGCGGAGACATATAGCGGCACTACCAGCGCTTCTGCTGTTTCTAGTAACACTTCAATCGGCGAAATGCCTTCAGGCAAAGAATTGGTAACGGCAGACGGTTTAAACGCGTTGACATTCCGCGCATCTTCCACCGGACTTAATGGACAGATTTCCGGCTTGTCAATCAGCATAGCGGACAGCGAAGGCAACGTCAAGAAAGCGACAAACACTGCGCTTGACGCGTTCAAAACTTCGATTTATGCGGCTAATGAAACTGCGGACGGCGCGGTATCCTTCCAGTTGGGCGCGTCGGCAAACCAAGCTGTAAAAGTCGGCTTAATGGATATGCGTTCAGAGGCATTGGGCTTGAAAGGACGCGACGGCACGACAATCAAGATTACGACACGTGCGGCGGCAAATGCGGCAGTAGCGGCGTTTGACAATGCATTAAACAAAGCGCTTGATCAGCAGACTACAATCGGTGCTATCTCGGCGCGTTTGGACTACACGGCAAGCAACTTGACGACTTCAAGCGAAAACGTCCAAGCGGCAGAGTCGACGATTCGCGATGCGGATATGGCGAAAGAAATGACGAACTACACGAAAAACAACGTCTTGTTGCAGGCGGCACAGTCAATGCTTGCGCAGGCTAACCAAAATTCAAGTGCGGTTCTGTCCTTGTTGCAGTAATACAGACAAAGTAACGGTCGGAGGTAAGGCGGCTTAGGCTGGACTTCGGCGACGACATAAAAAAGAAACCGGCGGCTCTACGGGGCTGTCGGTTTTTTTTGGTTATTGAAATTATTTTGCAAGCAGAAATATTTCTGCTATAATAGGTTCAATGCTACACCTTCAGTGTCAGTAAATTGACAACGGAGGGAGGTGAGTGCTGTGTTTAGTACTGTCGTGGCTTTTGTAGTGGGCGTTCTTTCGGGAGTAGTAGCCAACTACATCAGCAATAAACTTTTTAAGTAGCAGACGTTACAAAACTACCGACCGCATGACGTAAAGTCATTTCGGCACAAACTAAAATCCCCAAGTAGTTAAGACCAATAACTGCAAGGGGATTTTAGTTTTGGTGAGTATATGTTTAGTACTGTAATACTTGCTTTTTTCAAGTTTGATAATTTTAACACAGGCGGAGATATTTTGCAAGCAGTCAGAAAAAAATCGGCTTGACGTAGATTCTGCGCGTGACTAAAATAAAATCGGTGAAAAGTATGAATAAAAATAAAGTGGCGTTCATAACCTGCGTGAACAGCGATTACTGGTACAGTGAATGCAAGCTGTACTTGAAAAATTTAAAAATGCCGGAAGGAATGACGGCGGAGTATATAGACATACGCGGCGCGGATTCAATGGCGGCGGGTTACAATGCGGCAATGAAAAGCTCGGACGCGAAATATAAAATCTACCTGCACCAAGACGCGCTGGTAGTGAATAAAAATTTGGTAGGCGACTTGCTGAAAATATTTCGAGATGAAAGTATCGGTGCGGCGGGAATGATAGGTTGCGTGTCGTTACCTGCTACCGGTGTGTGGTGGGACGGCTTGAGGATATATGGGCGCGTATTGCATGCGTGCGAGCCTGAAAGCGTAGTGGATTCGCATTGCAATGAACCGGACGGCGATTATATGGAAGTTGAGGCGGTGGACGGCTTTTTAATTGCGACGCAGTACGATTTATATTGGCGCGAAGATTTATTCGACGGCTGGCATTTTTATGACACGTCGATTTGCAAAGAATTTCAGCGCGAAGGCTACAAGGTCGTGGTGCCGAATCAGTCAAAAGATTTTTGGTGCATGCATTGTCCTAAGGAAAAACCGCTGGCGCCGATATATCGCAAGTACCAAAAAATATTTCTGCGCGAATACGGGGCGGAATTAAATCCGGAGGTATGAGCAATGCCGAATTTGATTAGCTTGATTGACGGCGGGGACAACTTTCAAAAAATTTTGGTTGTGGAAAGTTCGGCGTACATTGACGAGTTGCGACAACGATTTAATATGGCGGAAATTTTTTTAGTGACGGCGGACGAAGACGTAGCGGAAAAGTTTTCGTGCGATGAGGTGAAAACCTTCGTGCTTGACTACCGAGAGGAGCGCTTACCGTTTGAAGAGGAATTTTTCGACGCGATAGTAGGCGACTTGACATTGGAAGTGGTCGGCAACGCGCAGGACATAGCGGCGGGATTTTCGACGTACATAAAGCAAACCGGCGTATGGTTGACGAGTTTTAAAAATTTGCGGCATTGGCAGGTGCTTGAAAAAATTATGCGCGGCAGTTTGAACAACACGGTTTCAAGGCTGTACACGCGGCAGGATTTTGAACAGCTGATGTATGCGTCATTTTACAAAGACGTGAGATTTTTGCCGCAAGTGAAAAAGGCGCCGACTGAAATGTTGGACAGACTGTTGGAGTGCGGCTTTGAAAATTTCGGCGGTGACTTGGAAGTAGAAATTTGGCTGGTACGTGCGGCGCTGTCAATGCCGGAGCTTGCGTTGCTGAAGTCAATGTATACGTCGGAGGTACGCGCGGAATTTTCGCGGCTGATACACCGAATTGAATACGGCGTGGAATTGGAATTAAGCGTGAAAAAGTTTTGGCAGTTGTACGACGCGGCGGGAATGTTTTCAGACTACGCGAATAATTTTATTGATGAAGTTGTCATTCACCGAGAAAATTTTTTCGCCAATATGAAAAAGTATTCTGCGCGGTCGGAATTGGAATTTTAAAATTAAGAGAGGTGGCAAGTCAGTGAAACCGTTGAAATTGAAAATGCAAGCGTTTGGACCGTACGTCAATCAGGTTGAAATAGATTTTGAAACGGGACTGAAAGGCAGTAACTTTTTTTTGATACACGGCGCGACGGGTTCAGGCAAGACTACGATTTTGGACGCGATTTGTTACGCGCTGTACGGCAAATGCTCCGGCGAAAATCGTACCGGCGAGATGATGAGGTCTGAAAAGGCTGATATAAGTCTACACACGGAAGTTGATTTTACCTTCGCGCTGGGCGGCAAGATTTACCGAGTTATACGCAATCCCAAAAGTTGGCGAGAGAGTAAGCGCGGTGACGGCTACGTTGAGGACAAGGCGGCAGTTAAAATCTACGAGGACGGCAAGGCGGTTGTTGTCGACAAGAATGTAGATTTTTTCAAAGACCTTTTACAATTCAACGTGAATCAATTTCGGCAGGTAGTCTTGTTACCGCAGGGTGAGTTCAGAAAATTTTTAATGTCAAATTCCGGTGAGCGCGGCGAGATTCTCAACGTAATTTTTAACGCGGACTTGTACAAGGCGGTTGAAAATAAGCTTAAGGAGAAGGCGAAAGACGCGGAATTAAATTTCAGTGACATTGAAAATCGCAGAAAAAATTATTTAGACGAGGCAAAAAATTTATCTGATTCGGACGCTGAAAGTTTTGATGAAAAGGCGATTGACGCGCAGATTGAAAAATTTGCCGCCGATTTAAAAACTTTCGACGCTGAAATTGTAAAGCTGAAAAGTCAAGCCGACACTGCCGCCGCAATTTTGGCTGACGGTAAAGCACTGCACGCGGACTTTGAAAAGCGGGATAAAAGCGCCAAAATTTTGAGTGACGCGAAAATTGCATTGACAGACGCCGAAAAAAATTTTAACACCGCGCAGGAACGCTACAGCCAAGTCAAGGCAGATGAACCGCGCTTAAGCAAGCTTGACGCCGAAATAAACGAGCTTAGCAAAATTCAAGGCAACGTGACCGACTTGCAAGCCGCGCGGAAAAAATTGGCGGACGCCGAAAAAGCCGAGCTTGATTCCAAAAGTGAATTGGAACGCTTGAAAAAAACTAAAGTCAACTATGAAAAGCGTTTAGCCGAATTGAAAGCGGACGTTGCAAAGTACGAAGGCGCCGACGTGAAATTTTCAGATGCTAAGTCAAAGTTAAAAGACGCGCAGGAAAAACAGTTATACCTTGATAAATTGGCAAGCTTAAAAAAAGATTTGACTGCCGCTAATCAACGCTTGAACGTCGCGCAGAAAAATTTTGATGACGCCAAATTAAAATTGGACAGGTTAATAGCTCTGCAAAAACTTTGTACCGCCGCGAAACTTGCCGCAACGCTGAAAGACGGTGAACCCTGTCCTGTCTGCGGCTCAACCGTGCACCCGCACCTTGCCGTGAGTGAAGAGGTTATCCCTAACGACGAAGACATTGAACGCGCCGAAACAGTTTTGGAACGCCGTCGAATGGAAAAAGACGCCGCCACTACCGCACCTGCAAAAATTACCGGCAAAATCGCCGCGATTGAAGACGCGCTGAAAAGGTACGTCGATACCTTGAGTGTTGACGCCGCGCAGAAATTGGTTGATGAAAGTAAAAGTGCCGCCGCAAAATTGGAAGATTCGCGCGAACGCTTGAAAACCGGCGAAGATATGACGCAGGAGCTTTACAAAAAGATTGAGGAGGTGACGGCTAAGGTTACCAAAAAATCCAATGCAGCTGAAAATCTGCGCGGCATTGTCAATGAAAAAACTACGCAAATTCCCGCCGCTTATTTGAAAGAGTCGGAAAAAATTTCTGACGATTTAAAAGCTCGTCAACGTGACAGAGATAAACTGCAGGACGCTATAACTGCCGCCGAAAAAGATTTTCAAAGTGCAAGCAATAAAAAATCCCGCTTTGAAGGAGCGCTTAAAACTGCGGAAAAAAATTATTCAGACGACGCCGAAAAGGTTAAGGATAAAGAAAAGCCCGATATCGACGCGCTGAAAAGTCAATCGGACGCCACGCAGAAAATTTACGTCGACAAAAAAATTGCGGCTGAAAAAGTTAGCGATAACTTAAAGCACCTGCAGAAAATTTCAATTAAGCTGAAAAATTTGGCGGCGGAATTGGAAAGCGCTGAAGATATTTGTACCATGTGGAAAAAACTTTCAGAGACGGCGAACGGTAAACTTTCATTTCAGCGCTACTATTTAAATTCAATGTTTCAGCACGTG
>CAMJNB010000119.1 GCA_946407175.1 uncultured Selenomonadales bacterium
ACGCAGTTGGCGCAAGCAACAAAGGATAAAGATTCTGAAGATACCGCAATAGCTCTAAATGCATACAAACAAATCGAACCGCTCAAAAAACAAATTAATGAAAAAAATAAAGAAATTCAAAATCTTAAAGAGGAACAAAAAAAGCGTGCAGAAATGACGCCGCTGGATAAAGCACAAGAAGAACTTGCCGAATTAAAGGCACAAGCACGGGAAACGGTAAAGGCAAGGAAAGAGGCTGAAAAAAACAGAGACGATAAAGCTCAACTTGCCGCTTTCAGAAAACGGGAGGAACTCGATAAACAAATTGCGCAGAAGAAATCAGAGATTAACAATCTCAAAATTGAACAGTTGCAAAATGAAATACCACGTCTGCAAGAAGAACGTAAAAAATTAATCGCTACAAGAAGAGAAGCTAAGAAAATCGGCGACCAAAAGGTGGCAGATAAAATTACAAAACAACTTGAGACTTTAAAAAAGAATATTAATCAAAAAACAAACCAACTTCAACAACTTGGTGGAAAATTAAAAACTGAATCGCCAATACAAGAAAATCCTGCTCCTGCCGATAATGTCCAATCGTCTAAGACGGAATCACAACAACAAACGCCGCCTGTGCAAGAAAAGTCTGCACAAGATGTTCAATCACCTAAGACGCAATCACAACAGCAAACTTCGCCTGTGCAAGAAAAGTCTGCACAAGATGTTCAATCACCTAAAACTGAATCACAATCAAATAACAACCCTTTAAATCAATTAACAGATGAAGAATTTGAAAGTATACGCAACGCTGTAAATAATATACGTAAGTATTTTGGTGGAATGGATGAACTGCCCATTGAAAATTTCTCTGAAAAAGAACAAAACCTGCTCCGTCAAACGGGTATGACGCATAAAACCGATAACGAATTTTCAGGCGAAGAAGAAACGTTGCTCCTTGAACCTTTTGATAACGCTGTAAACAGCCGAGTAAAATCAGGTAAAACTCAACCACTGGTACAAGAAAATCCTGCGCCTGTCGAGCAAGTTCAAACTTCTCAATCACCTAAAACTGAAACGCCTAAAATTAAAAGTACTTTCGCGCAAGATGTTTTGCCGGATGAAAAAGAAAATACCGTTGTCGAAGGATATAAAACAAAAATCGTCGCTGATAACGGCAAGGAATATGAAGTTCAATACAAAGTGGTTGAGGCAGATGACCTTGTCGCGTCGCATTACTTGAATCTTGAGGACAGCAAAGTTGATAGGAATGAGAATTATCCTGCCGAACTTCAACCGCGTGATCGTGACCGTATTTCAATGCAAGCGGAATTGCTTTCAATGTCAAATTCCTTGCGTCCCGCCGACCTTATGGACAGCCGAAACTTGAATCAAGGCGCACCGATTGTACGAAATGACAACGTGGTTTTAAACGGCAACGGACGAACTGCCGCAATTAAATTTGCCTATGAAAACGGTAAAGCCGACCATTACAAGCAGGTTTTAGTAAATAGCTCGGAAAAATTTGGTTTAGACCGTAACGCGGTAGCGCAGATGAAAAATCCCGTGCTTGTACGCGAAATTACCGACAACCTTTCAGCGCAGGATTTACAAGCCATAACCGAATCACAAACAGGCGGCGTCAAATTTGGAGCAAGTGAACAGGCTAAAAATGACGCGAGTAAAATTAAAATCAGATCGCTGGAACTTTACGTCGATAATGACAACGGCGACATAACTAACGCTGATAACCGTAATTTTCTGGTAAGCGTCCTGCAAGATATTCTGAACAAAAACGAAATAAACGCGTACACTACGGCGGACGGCGGTATCAATGTGGATGGACAAAGACGCGCAAAACGTGCTTTGTTCGCTCTTGCCTACGATGATGACACGCTGATTGACAAAATTGCCGAATCTACGGACGACAATATTAAAAAAATTACGAATGCATTGGAAAGTGCCGCTCCTCGAATTGCACAAATTCAGGCTAAGATGAAAGAAGGCATTTTGCACAGCTACGACCTTTCAGACATTGCAAGTGCCGCTACACAGTTTAGCAACATTCGCAAGGATAAAAAGCTAACCGTGCAAGATTATATCGGTCAACAAGTTTTAGCCGCATTTGGTGAAGAATCGGAAATAAAAAAAGCGCTGGTGAAATTTTTCGACGAACATAAAGACAGCGCGATTCAGATTTCGGATTTTTTAAAAGGCTTAGCGGACGGCATAGAAAGGCAAGGAAATCCGAATCAGATAGAATTGTTTGACGGCAGTAAACCTGCAGAGGCAGTGCCGTTAATGAATTTGATTGACAACGCGAAAGAAATTGCCGCCGATAAATTACGTGAGAGAAGTGAACGTGCAAAACCTAAGCAAATAAATTTGTTTGAAGAGCCGGAAGAAAAACCTGCCGAAAAAACGCCGGCTGAAAGAATTGGTGAAGCACTAAAAAACGCTACACCTGCTCCGGTTCAAAACGAAGATGAACAAGTGCCAACGCTTGATTTACAGCAAC
Source organism: uncultured Selenomonadales bacterium (assembly GCA_946407175.1). The sequence continues at coordinate 2,495 of CAMJNB010000119.1, forward strand.
CTCCTGTTGTTAAAAATGAAAAACCGAAAGAAAATTTAAATAAAGAAGACAAAATAGATGTTACGTCACCTGAAGCTTGGAGAACCATAGAAGAAACTGCCGCCGATGTCAAAGGTTTAAGACGGCGTAAGAAAGAGACTGCTACAGATGATGATATAATGGATATATCACACGTTGCGCCAAATATTGACATTAGCGAAGAAGACAGATTATGGGCAGAATTGGATAAAGAGCTTAAGAAACTTTCAGCCAATCCAATCTTTAATCCTAAAATTTATACCATTGGTCTGAAACTCGGAATGCTGTATATAAAAAAGGGTATGAGTAAATTTTCAGACTGGGCAAAAGAATTGACGAATAAAGGCGGCGCAAACATTAAACCGTGGCTTTCTTCAATTTGGGAAACTATAAGAAATTATCCGCCTAAAACAAATTTTGACGAAGAACAAGTAAGTACTTTTTCAGAATATATCGGCTCATTGATAGCTAATAAACAAGCCCAAACCTATGAAGATGTACTTGCTCTTTTTGAAGAAGATTTTGAAAAGGAAGATGTGGAAAAATTCGCTCCTGTTATTGAAGCCGCGTATAAAGGTATAAAAAAATTCTTCGATGAAAACGCCAATAATCAGCAGGACGCTGAAAATGACAAGGGGGAAGAAATTAAAAAATCTCTTGTTGAATTGGCAGAAAAAGCGTGGAACGATAAAACTTTTAGCGGCAAAGTATCTTTTACTCCTTCTCAAAAATTTCGTGATAAAGTACAAGAATTATTTGGTCATAATGTCGACACTGTTTTTATTACAGCTGATGACGTTAGACATATAAAAAAACATCACGGTCAACTTGAATCACAGCGTGGGCAATTAGAAATAACGCCTGAAACGATTGCAGAAATTTATGACATTGTAAATGATTTTGATACGGCAACTAAAGAGCGTGATGATAATCTAGGTAACCAAAGTGTTATGGTAGTTAAAGGTGGTAATGGTACAAGCTACGCGCTTTTAGTTGAACGCGGAAAAAGTAAAGCACAAGTTAAAACCTTCTATAAATTAAAAAGAGCTTTACAGATGTCCGATGCAAACTCCCCGAACTTTAACGTCCAAAACGACTCTTTAAAAACTCGTATCGAAAATATAACACAATCAGCAGACAATGACAAGGCAATATTGCAAGAAAATGCGCCTGCCGAATCACAAGTACCAAACGTCTATACCGAACTGCAACGCAAGGCACAGCGTGGAGAAAATCTTACAACAGAAGAAAAAACTATCCTTGTGAAAAATCCCGAAAATCTTGTAGCAGATGAAAACCTTCGCAACGCACTCTATCAAAAATTTCCTAACATAAAGTATTGCATTGACATATCCTTCCGCGCAGTTAATCAAAACTTTGGTACGGCGGACGCGAAAGAAACTTTAGCACAATTTTTAGTATCAGACAGAGAAGAAGAATATAGTTATGCCGCTAATCAATTAATTAAGTTATGGCGTGTTGAAAGGTATTTAAAAAACACAGACCAAACAAAATTAAATAGCGGGGAAAACGAAATTGCTATACTTGACGACTTAGAATGGGACGACAAAATTTCAGCAAAAGAATTGTACGGCAGAACGCTGAAAGCGCTTTATAACCAAAATGAAAAATCACACCGCAAGCCTACTTCCGATTATGCGTTGAATTTGGAGAACTTCAAACTTTACGGGCAGAAAAGCGAAACGCGTACCACCGGCAACATCAAGATAATTGCGAAGATGAGTAGCGATTATAAAGGCATTACTGTGACGCAGACAACAAACGGCTATAAATTAAAGTACCAAATTCCGTTGAGTGAAATGGATAAAGCCTATGATGATAATGACGCTTTAAAAAATCTTTTAGACAAGTATCTTTCGGACGCTTACAAAAAACTTGCCATAGAAAATAATATTCCTACTGAGCAAATTCAAGAAAATATAGAAGGTGTAATTGAAAGGTTTGCATATTATCATAATTTGGTTGTACCTAATATGTACCAACGTTTCAGAGAAGAAGTGCCGTCCGATGAAAACGCGATACCTACAGAAAATCAGCAAGAAAAACAGGCGGCGCCTACAGAGGATACGACACCTAATTCTTTGTTGTTGCCGGACGGCAGTAAACCCTACGAAGTCTACAAGCAAACGTTGGATAAGAAGGATCAAGAATTTTTAGAAGAGGAAGTGCCACTTGGAATTTTCAAAATGTCACGTCGTACGCAGGTAGAAGACGCCGTACGAAATAAAAAGCCGCGTGACAGCTTGAAGACAGAGGCGGAAAGAAAATATTACGACTGGCTGAAGGCGCAGTTAGGTGAAAACGGCTACACGATAGAAAAGCGACGCTCAAAAGGCGATAACGGCAGAGACGAGTACACGGCGGTAGTGAAAGGCGATTTCAAAACCGACGCCGGTAAAAAAATGTTGAATAATTTAAAAGAACTTGCAGAACGGTTAGGTGGAGAGTTGAAACAATCCTCCGACAAAGTTGCAAGTTTTTATTTTGGCGAAAAGACTAAGCCGTTAAAGCAATTCCAAACTGCGGCAAAAGTTTTGTTCAATCAGAAAGAAACTGCACCGAAAGAAAGTGACGCTCCAAAAAGTCAAAAAAAAGTAGAAGGAGTATCACCCTTTGACGGCAGCACCGGCTCGTCACCCGTTACCACTACAGGTTCGCTTGTTCGGTTGGCTGACGATAAAAGCGGTGTCAGCTACCAGGGCGCCAATGCGATGAGTAATACTCCTTTGGCAGAAAATATATCACAATCGATAAACGAAGGCAAGGCAGAAAATTTAAAGTGGATTGAACAAAATAAATTCACATACGACGAAAAGAAAAGCGTAGAAGAGAATATGGCGGCGGCGGAAAAAATCGCGCAGGAATATCTTGACAACTTCGGCATAACGGCTAATATCAATACACCAGAACGAATTGAACTGCGTCGCAAAATTATTGAAGAGCTTTACGGCAACGGCGCTCAAAAAAAGTAACGCAAGGCATGTTTGATAATGGGACTTCCTGGAAGCGGTAAATCAACCATTGCCGACAGTGTTGCAAAG
>CAMJNB010000120.1 GCA_946407175.1 uncultured Selenomonadales bacterium
GAGGACGCCGCTTTTATCACCAACATTGCCGCAGGCGTCGTAATTTCAAAATCCGGTACCTACGCCGTGACGCGCGAAGACATTTTGAATGAATTAAAAGCTTAGAGCTTAGAGCTTACAGGAAACTGAAAGCTAACAAACGAAAGGAAATTTTAATGGCAATACTTGAAATAAAAATTGCAGGAGACCCCGTATTAAAACAACGTTGCACTGAAGTTGAAAAAATTGATAAGAGAATTAAAAGACTGCTTGACGATATGGCGGAGACTATGTACGCAAGTGAAGGCGTTGGCATTGCCGCGCCGCAAGTCGGCATACCCCTTCGCGTTGTAGTTGTTGACGTCGACAAAAAGCGCTACGATTTAATTAATCCCGTCATTACCTACCGCGAAGGTTCGGTTGTTGACTCGGAAGGCTGTCTGTCCTGTCCGAATCTCTACGGCGATGTTGAACGCGCAGAAAAAATCCGCGTCAAGTACACTACGCGATTTCACAAAGAAAAAGAGATTGAGGCGGAAGGTCTTTTGGCGCGTTGCATTCAGCACGAACTTGACCACCTTGAAGGTCGCCTTTTTATTGAAATTGCACAGAATCTTACGCGCGGAAAATTGAATAGAGATCGCTAGTTGTTAGATCGCTAGATCGCTAGTATTTGGCTCTAAGCTACAAGCTACCATTACCGGCAATACCAAAAGTGTCAGCACCGTTGCCACAAGCAATCCGCTTGCTATAGCAACAGCCATCGGTTTCCAAAAACTGCTTGCCATAAGCGGGAGCATTCCGAGTATCGCCGCCGCAGCAGTCAGCATTATCGGTCTGAATCTCAATACCGCCGAATCTATTATCGCGTCCCGCACCGTTTCACCGTCCGCAATATGTTTTTGTACTTGGTCAATCAAAATTACCGAATTTCTTATTATCATTCCCGACAGCGCCAAAATTCCTAAATCCGCGACAAAACCTAAGGCGGAGTTCGTCAAAAGCATTCCACATACCACGCCGATTAATCCCATTGGCGCCGTTAATAGCGTCAGCACCATTTGCGTGCCGTTGCGAAGTTGAAATATTAACAGCGTCATTATGATAAAAATCAGTGCCGGTACCGGTACGATTAAATGTTGCAGTGACTCTTGACTTTTTTCAAGTGCGCCGCCTATTTCAATACTACAGCCTATCGGCAAATCTGCGCGAATGTCCGCCGTTGCGTCGAAGGCTTTTTTTGTTGCGTCGTCCGCCGTGCCTTCAAGTACGTTTGCTTGCACCGTTATGGTCGGGAGTAAATTTCGCCGCTTGATTAAGCCGTCCTCTGCCGCGTATGAAATTTTTGCAACTTGTGACAGCGGTACGTAACCTGCCGCGCCTAAGTAAATAGGCAGGTCTTTTAACTGTGAAAGTTCAAGGCGATTACTTGAGGTCAAGCGTAAATCTATATCAATCGTCCTGTCGCCGGTATAAAACTGCGCGGCGGTCGCGCCGGTAATTTCCGTGTAAATCGTCTGCGCTACGGTTTGACTTGCAAGTCCCATAGCACGAATTTTGTCTTGGTCAAGTTCAAGCCGCATTACCTTGCTGTCCTCGTGCCAGTCTAAATTTATATTCGTAACATTGGGGTCTTCCGCAATTTTCGCCGCAACTTTTTCGGCAACCGCTTTTGTAGTCGCGATATCAAAGGCGGACACTCTAAGCATGACGGGATAATCTGAAGGCGGTCCCGTCTGAATGTAGCGCAAATTACTTTGGACGTTGGGAAAATTATCAGCCATTTCATTTTTAATTTCCGCCGCCAAAACTTCCCGCGTCGCCGTATCCTTAGCAACAATTACAAACTGCGCGTAGCTGTCACGATCTGAAATTGGATTAAGCGTCAGCACGAAACGCGGCGCACACCTGCCGACGTAGTAAGAGTAGTTGGCAATTTTATCTGCGCGTTGTGATAAAAATTTTGAAAATCTTTCGGCGTCACTTTCCGTAGCCTTGAGTGATGAACCGTTCGGCAGGTACATATCAACAATAATTTCCGGTCGCAGTGACGGCGGGAAAAATTCTGTCATGACAAACTGCATTGCCCAAATTGACGCCGCGAAAATTAAAGCCGTCGCGATTAACACGGTTTTTTTGTACGTCAAAAATTTTTCCAAAACTGCGCGGAAGATTTTATAAAATTTATTTTGGTACGGATCTGCCGTTTCACCTTCACCGACTTTGACGCGGATAATGTAGTAGCCGTAAAGCGGCGCAACCATTACAGAGACAATCCAAGATAATATCAGCGCCGTTGCAATGACGGGGAAAAGTGCGCTGCAAAATTCGCTGGCAAGCCCCTTCGCAAAGGCAACCGGTATGAATCCCGCGCAGGTTATCAGCGTGCCGGTAAGCATAGGTTTAGCCGTCGCGTTGAATGCATAACAAGCAGCATCGAATCTGTTCAGCCCGCGTTCAAGTTGCACGCTCATCATTTCCACCGCAATAATCGCGTCGTCTACCAAAAGTCCCAGTGAAATTATCAGTGTGCCGAGTGAAACTTTGTGCAGGTCAATGCCGAAAAGGTACATAACCACAAAGACGCCTGCCAATACCAGCGGAATGCAACCGGCAACTACCAAGCCGGTACGCAAGCCCAAACTTAAAAAGCTTACCGCCAAGACGATTACAATCGCCTCAGTCAAGGTTTTTACAAATTCGCCGATTGATTCTTCAACAACTTGCGGTTGGTCGGAGACTTTATGAATTTCCAATCCCAGCGGTAAATTTGCCTGTTCGCGTGAAATAATTTCTGACAAGTCGTCGCCGAGCTGTAAAATATTTCCGCCGGGCGTCATTGATACGGCAAGTCCAACGGCAGGTTCACCGTTAAAAAACATTTTCGGCGTCGCGGGGTCCACACTGCGCCTTTCAACCGTCGCAATGTCTCCGAGTCTGAAAATTTTTCCGCCGGCATTTATCGGCGCATTTTTTATTGATTCAACCGCGTCAAACTGTCCCGTAACGCGAATGAAAACTTTGTCGGAATCTGTTTCAATAAACGGCGTCGCAGTCATTTCATTTTGTTGTTGCAAAGTCACGGCGATAACCTGCGGGCTGATTCCAAGTTCGGCAAGCTTTGAACTTTCAACCTCGACATAAATTTTTTCAGCTTGTACTCCGATTAACTCAACTTTCTGCACGTCGGGCAACATTAAAATATGTTGGCGCAATTTTTCAGCGTGTTGCCTAAGTTCTTCGTAAGAATAGCCGTCACCGGTCACGGCGTAGATTGAGCCGAAAACATCGTCGAATCTGTCATTGTAAAAAGGACCGTAAACGCCGGTAGGAAAATCTCGTTTAATGTCGTCGCAAAAATTTCTAACGTCGCGCCACGTCGGTCGAATATCTTCCTTTGCAATGTCGTCGTCAAGTTCCACGTAAATTACGGTACGTCCCGCCCAAGTTTCGCTGGTAACTCTCTTAAGGTGCGGCACGTCTTGAATTTTTTTCTCAAGCTTATCGGTAACTTGATTCTGCATTTCTTCAGCCGTCGAGCCTAACCATACGGCGCTGACAACCATTTGGCGAATGGTGAAGGCTGGGTCTTCCATACGTCCGAGTTTAGTGTAGGCAAAGACGCCGCCGATAGCCGTAACGATTATGAAGTACCAAACCAAGACGCGGTTGTTAAGTGAAAGTTCAGTTAAATTTTTAATACTACATTCCTCATTTTTAATTAGCTTTCAGCTTTTAGCTTTTAGCTTTCAGGACTTCTGCAAGCTAGTAGCTTTTAGCTGTCAGCTTTCAGGACTTCTGCAAGCTGCAAGCTGTAAGCTTTTAATTCTTAATTCTAACTTCTTCTCCTTCGCGCAGTTTATGAACTCCCGCAGTTACAACTTTGTCATGAGGCGAAATGCCACGTACCAAAACTTCATTGCCACTGAAATTTTCAACCGTGACATTTTTCAGCGCAACTTTATTTTCATTCGTGACAATCCAAACCTTCGCGGTATCGTCGGTTTGATAAATTGCTGACAGCGGCAAAATTACGGCGCCGGTATTTTCAGCGGCGGCATTTAAAATTACTTCCGCAGTCATACCGAGTTGAATATTAGGCGGCGGATTTGTAAGCGAAAGTCTTACGCGGTACGTCCGCGCGGCACTGTCAGCCATAGGCGCAATTTCACGAACTACGCCTTGTGTCCTGCTGTTCACCGCCCAAAATGTCACGTCCGCAATTTTGCCGATTGAAATATTTTTTAAATGATTTTCCGGCACGTCGATTTCAACTTCCAATTCATTTGTCTGCACCAAAGTTAAAACCGTTTGTCCTGCCGATACGACTTGCCCAATCTCCGCGTTTACGGCAGAAATTACACCGTCGGCATTGGCGGTAAGTTTAGTGTAGTTTAAAACATTTCGCGCCTGTTCAGCCTGTGCGACTGCGGCATTGTAAGCGGCAACGGCATTGTCATAAGCGGCTTGATATTGGTCAAGCGTGGCGGCGGCAACGGCATTTTCTTTGTACAACGCGGCGTAACGCTCTAAGTTGGATTTCGCCAAATTTAATTGCGAGCGGCAGAGTTCAACCTGCGATTCACCGGCGTTAAGCTGTTGCACGGCGTCTCTTGCGTCGATAATCATAAGCACCTGCCCCGCGCTTACGAAACTGCCTTTTTCCACGTCACGTGAAATTATTCTGCCGCCGGTTTGAAAAGCCAAATTTGATTCGTACCTGCCCTTCACAATGGCGGGGTAAACGTCCGAAACAATTTTATCGGCTTGACTTGCCGTCACGGTTTTTACCATTGGCAAAGGTGGCGGTTCAACTTTTTTTTCGCTACAGCCCGCAATTAAAAGCGTCGACAAAATCAGCAGGCTACAAAGTTTTTTCAAAAATTTCAACTCCAATATGGTAAGCATTGAGTGGCGGTATGGACTAACTCCAAAGACGTTGCAATTTACGTAAAAGCCGCAGTTAGCTGAGGCGCGCAAGGACGCGCGCCCGTCCGCACCATGAGCGTGACGCGAATGTTGCGGACATGTTTTCTTTGTTACTTTCTTTTGCGCCAAAAGAAAGTTAATCCTAAAAAACTCAGCACTTTATGAAAATTGGAATTAGTCAACACGTCCGGTAAGTAGTGAATAGTATATCACTACTCACTAAAAATTTTTCCCGCCAAATTATAACATAGAATTAAAAATTAATTCCTAATCCTTAATCTCTAATCCCTATTCCCTAAAATAAAAAAACGTTGTAAAATACCATATCATTTTTTGCAAAAAATTTTTCGGAGGCAGTGATGAAAAAATATTATACAATCGGCTTAGTCTTAGTGCTGGTCTGTGCAGTGGCATTGATAGCCTACGGAATGTATCTAAACCGCGCAGGTGAAAATAAAATCGCCGAACGAATGGAACAACGCGCGATACCGTTACAAGGCGAAAGAGCGGCATTTAGAAATATCAATCCAACTTTTGTTTTGGATACGATAAATTTTTATTCAGACGAAATGGCGGACGCCGTAGCGCTGATTGACGGCAGAGTCACTGAAATTTTT
>CAMJNB010000121.1 GCA_946407175.1 uncultured Selenomonadales bacterium
AAAAGCAGTATAGATTTTGTCTTTATGACAGGGGGTATGTCAAAATTTTTAACCGTTCGCCAAAAAATCAGCGAATACTTGAACAAGCCGATAATTATGCCGCAAAATCCTATGGACGCCGTAGCAAGAGGCGCGTCAATTTATCAACACTACAAGGTAACTGATACTAAGGCGGAGCGTAATTCTGACGATTACAGAACTCATGGCAATTATCATTCTGAGGACTCTGTATCTGAAGATATTGAAGTTGTGCGCAAGGACGGTATCACGGATCATATGATGCTGGCGGAGGCGATTTTGCTTGACGTGAATGAAGGCTTGCCGAAAGTTATAATTCCGCGCAAAACTTTTGTGCCGTATGAAGGTGAACTTATCGGCGAATTTCGTACTTCGTCACCTTCCGGCATAAAGCTTAATATTTATGCCGCCGAAGATGAATTTGATTCGTCTATGCGATTGCAAAAAAGTCTTGAGAAGGCATTTCGTTTTCCTGTAAAAAGCGGTACGCCGTTTGACATAAAGTACAAAATCAATGAGAACAAAGAAATTTCAATGAAGATTATAATTGACGACGGCTATCACAGTGACGAAATGGATTTGTCGGTTTACAGTGACCTGCATATTGAGGAGCAGGATTTAAAGGTTTTCACTGAAGATAATGCGTGATTAGCCATTAGCTTTTAGCTATTAAAATATATCCGCTAACCGCTAACTGCTAATATGGAGGATAAAAAATGTCTAGAGGTACTACATTAAGTTCACTGAAAGATTTAGAGTCAGCGGAAATAGAAATTCACAGGACGGTTGAAACAATAGATCCAAGAGATGAAAATATTGTAAATAACCGAGTATTCGTTTGGAATTTTGAAAGAGACGATTTAAACGAATTTATAAACTACTTTAAAATTTATCGCAATATGCAGATAAACGCTGATTCGCGTCAAAAATTGAACAGCCGCTTGAACGGCAAGGTAAATTCTATGCTTAATGAAGGATACATTCCCATTGAATGCATGCTTTATGCGTCGAAGGTAATTAACAACAAATTGCGTAACGACCGCGAATTGGAAAATATTCTTGCCGAAAGAATACGAGATGTTTATGTAAAAAAAACTTATGAGTGCATTGAAGTCTTTAAAAATATTTTGGAAAAATGGACGTGGGAGCCGCAACTTCGCGTAGTAATTTCGGCTATAGGTTTAATAGGTGACAATGAGGAGCTTTTAGACGAGATTTTTCAAAGATTTTCTACCCATGAACAATTCAAAGTAGCACTCTTTTACGCCTTTTTGAAAAACAAAACCGTTGCCAATTTGGAACGCGCAATGAAAATGATTATGTCACTGCAAGAAGATGTAGCAATAGATCAGCAAATAGGTAATATATTTAAAAAGGAGTTTTTCAAATTTGGTGAGTTTGGTACAAAGGCGTTGGAAAAATATGCCGATAATCCCGGCATAAGCAAGATGGGCAAAAAAATTCTACGTCAAATTACCATACGCGCCGGCGTAAGCAACGAAACAGACTCAGTCATTGCCAGTAAATCCAAAGATGACGGCGACGCGTATCTGGAGTTTTTGGCGTTTTGCGAAACTACGGACAAAAAGGATCAGGCGGCGTTTCTTTGCCGTTTTTCACGCCCCGACATTGCAAAAGATTTTTTAATAGATTTTTTAAGAAAAGACACCACTTCAGACAGTGAACGCCAAACCGGTTTAATTTCTATGGCTTACCTTAAAGCCAACGGGTTCAGCGACGCTAAAGAAATTGTTCGTGAATTTAAATCCAATGATAATTGTCGTAACGGCTACTTAATGGCGATGCTGATTTTGCAGGACATAGAGGCGGCGCAGGATATTGTTGACATTTTATGCAAAAAGTCTGAATATAAACTGCAAGATTTTTACAGACGTCTGATTAATGCCGACATAAAAAATAACGCCGGCGCATTAAGACTCATTCAGCAAGAAATTCAATCCCGCCTTTACTACCTTTTAAGAAGTAATGATAATCCTGTCGCGCTGGTTACCTTAACCGACAATATGAAAGTTTTTTGGATCAGAAAGATTGCCTACTTATTATCCGAAACCTGCTTAAAGACCATAAACGCCGCGTTATCCGATTACGCGCAAGACGCCATTAACCTTGATGAAAACGTTGCAATTTCTTTAATCGACATACGAAAAAATCACCATTACAATGATGAATTTGAAAAAATTCTGTTCAAATTGTACGAAAACAAAGACAGCGGCAAGTTGCGGAATTATATCTACCAAATTTTAAAGTCACGCGATACCGGCGCACCCGTTTAACTTATGCCGTTTAAATCAAGACAGGAAAAATTTTTATGACAGAATCGGATAAATTATCGGCAGAAAAAAGTTTTTTTGGCGATAATGATATAATGGCTTTACCTAAGCTTGCAGAGATTTATTTTGAAGAAAAAAAATATTCGCTGACGTACTACTTGTCGGACTTGTATCAAAATGAATTTTTAAGCCTGCTTTTTTATAAAATGTTAAGTTTATCGGCACTCGGCAAAAAGAAAGAGGCTTTTAAAATTTATGAATCTCACGGCGACGACTGGTTAAATATCTGCAAACAGTACAATATTTACTGGAAACACATAATTTTGTTCGCACTTTACTTTAATCAGCAAAGATATTCGGACTGGTTTGAAAATCTGCTTAACTGTCACTATGAATCGGAATTGGTACAGCTTTTTGAATTGGTTGAAGAATATCCGCAGGAAAAATTTGTAAACCTTCCGCTGTTCAAAAAAATTTCTGAAGAATATCCTACACTGTAAAAATTTTATACTCCGCGTGAGCTTAAACAAAACCGCGTTACGTTTGAAAAAGTTTTATGGCGGGTATGGGGAAAATATAATCACAAACTGCGCGACGCACCGCTTGACAAAAATAAAATGAAATGTCTTTACAATAAAGACGGTTTGAAAATTTTCAGCTACAAACCTCACCAAGTAGCCGCCTCTATGCATATAATTTCTGACCGCGACACTGCGATAATCTTTGACTGCGGCGCCGAATTGCTTGAAAACGGTATTAATTACATACCTGCGCGAAAAATTCTTGATGATTTGCACATTGACAAAGTTGACGCGGTATTTATTTCGCATGGGCATTTTGACCACTACGGCAGTTTGAATGAAATGCCGCGCTCCCCTTGCTTTATGACCGAAGAGACGGCAAGTATTATAAAAATGACTTCGTCAAATATTTTGCTTAGAAATTTGCAGGTAAAAAATTTTTATGATACAGTCAACGTCGACGACGTGAAAGTAAAATTTATTCCAAACGGACACATTCGCGGCTCGGTACTGTTCGACATAGATTGGCGCGGTAAAAGAATTATTTACACCGGCGATTACTGCCTGGCCGACCAAAATACTTGTTTGGGTTTGGACATAAATTCCCTATTGACAATTCCGAAAAGAACGGATATTTTTTTGACTGAATCGACTTACGGTAAAAGACCGCAAATGCTTTCACTAAAAGAATACGAATCCGTTTTCATTGACATTTGTGAATCGGTAATTAAATTCGGAAAAAAAATTATCATTCCTAGTTTTGCCGTCGGCAGAGCGGCGGAAGTTGCACTTTTGTTGAAAGAATCTGCGCGGCGAAACGGCTTTATCATACTTATTGACGGCTTGGCGGCGCAGATGACGGAGTATTATCAAAACAGCATGGAAAAAAATATAATAGGAGGGAATATTTCGGCTTATACGGAAGATGTTGACTTGAGATATAAAATAGATAACTACAACGTCATTATTGCAAGTTCAGGAATGTTGCAGGAGGGAAGTACTTCTTTTTTTTACCTTCAAGAAATGCTGGATATGGATAAAGTCTGCGTTATGAAAGTGGGCTTTATTCGCGAATATGAAAGTATGCTAATCAGCATTTTCAATCGGCGCGACAAGAACGTAACCTTTTTTGACATTCCGCTTTCTGCACATGCTGATTATGATACCTTGATTTCGGTAACTGAAAAAATTTCGCCGGAAACGGCAATTTATGTTCACGGGCAAGGAATTGAGGCATAGGATAGAGAGGATGGTTTTTTATGGAAAATCATAACGTTGACACGAGTAAACTTTGCTTGATAACGGGCAACGCCAACCCCGAATTGGCGAAAAAGATTTCCGACTACATAAACGTCAGACTTTGTGACGCGTCTGTAGGGCGTTTTAACAACGGCGAAACTGCGGTAATGATTAATGAAAGTATTCGCGGCAAGGATATTTTCATTGTTCAGCCGACGTCTCAACCGGTTAATGATAACGTTATGGATCTTTTGATATTGGCGGACGCATGCAAACGCGCCTCTGCACACAGCATTACGGCTATCGTACCCTACTACGCCTACGCACGGCAGGACAGAAAGACGCGCGGTCGCGAACCCATTTCAGCAAAACTCGTTGCCAATTTAATGGTTGCCGCAGGTATGAACCGCGTCATTACCGTTGACCTGCACGCCGCGCAGATTCAAGGCTTTTTCGATATTCCCGTTGACCACCTCGTTGCCGCGCCGGTTATCGCTGATTACTTAAACCGCCAAAATTACGGCAAAGAACTTGTAGTTGTCAGCCCCGATTTAGGCGGCGTCACGCGTGCCCGCGCATTGGCAGATTATCTTAAAGCGCCGATTGCCATTATTGAAAAGCGTCGTCCGCGTCCCGGTGAAGCTGAAGTCATGAACATTATCGGCGACGTGAACGATAAAGTTGCGCTTATGATTGATGACATTGTCGACACTGCCGGCAGTCTTTGTGAAGGCGCGAAGGCTTTAAAACGTCTCGGCGCTAAATCCGTACTTGCCGCATGCACTCATCCCGTGCTCAGCAAAAACGCCGTTGAAAAAATAGATAACTCCGACATTGAACAGCTTGTCGTCACAGATACAATTCCCCTGCCTGCCGATAAACATTCGCCTAAAATTCAAGTGCTGTCAATGGCGCAGTCAATCGGCGACGTTGTACTTAGGATACAGGCACAGCGCTCTGTAAGCCTGCTGTTTAAATAATTAAGATTTACAAGCTACAAAAGCTAATTTTGCAAAGGAGAAAAATTTTTAAATGTCAGCTGAAACTTTAGAATTTCAAGCCGAGACTAAACGTCTGCTCGACTTGGTTATTAACTCAATTTATACGAACAAAGAAATTTTCCTGCGCGAACTCATTTCAAACGCCTCCGACGCGATTGACAAACTTCACTTTGAATCCTTGACCAATCACGACATCTTGGAAGGCAATGAAGATTTTGAAATTTTTATCGTACCCGACTCCGATACTAAAACCGTAACAATTTCCGATAACGGCGTAGGTATGACGCGCGATGAAGTTATTTCAAATATCGGCACTATAGCGCAATCCGGCACCCGTGCTTTTCTTGACAAAATGCGTGAAGGTAACGACACTTCCGACGAAGAGCTTATCGGTCAATTCGGCGTAGGTTTTTATTCCGCCTTTATCGTCGCGCAAAAAGTTGAACTCA
>CAMJNB010000122.1 GCA_946407175.1 uncultured Selenomonadales bacterium
AAAGCAACGGGAGCAAGCATGAGCCATGAAGACGTTGTTCAAAGATTGAAGACCTACAGCCGCGCGGCACTTTGATAAAAACCATTTAATAAATTTGATAAAAATATAAACCATTGATAAAAATATAAACCATTAAAAAGAAGAAAGGAAGTTTTAAAAATGACAAACGAAATGAGATTACAAAATGAGGTATTAACACTTGAGGCACTTGATGAAGTGAACGGCGGTACATGTGACCAACTGCACGAACTGACAAAGGCGCTTATGAGTAACAGTGAGATATTGGGATTCCTTGCAGACGCGGCAGAATTGGCAAGCAAGTACAAAGTAGGTTGTATTGGAAATGTCCCTCTGGCATATGCAATGGAAAATCTCTTGGGCGAAATTGGAATTAAGGCGAACATCAGCGTAGGCTGGGGCGGCTCGGGATTCCGTGAAGTCAACAACTCCTACACGAATAAAGCAACGGGAGCAAGCATGAGCCATGAAGACGTTGTTCAAAGATTGAAGACCTTCAGCCGCGCGGCACTCTGATAAAACCATTTATATTGATAAAACCATTCATAAACCGTTGAAATATTGCTAAATAAAAAAAGGCGCTCCTTAAAAAAGGAACGTCATTTTTTTATGTGAAAAAATTTCTAATTGAGTAACACAGTTTTTAATTAAGCAACGAAGTTTTTTAATTGAGTAACGCAGTTTTTAAAACTTCGTCCATATGTTCAACCGGCACGAACCGCAAATTTTCACGCACGCTTTCGGGAATGTCCTCGATATCTCGTGCATTTTCTTTTGGCAAAATAATTATCTTCATGCCTTCGCGGTACGCCGCCAAAACTTTTTCTTTCAAGCCGCCGATCGGCAAGACATTTCCGCGCAGAGTAATTTCACCGGTCATTGCAACATCACTGCGAACCTTGCGCTTAGTCAAGGCAGAAATCATAGCCGTTGCCATAGTGATACCGGCACTGGGACCGTCTTTCGGCACGGCGCCTTCCGGCACGTGAACGTGAATATCGGTTTTCTCGTAAAAATCATCGTCAAGCTGCATTAAGTCACTTCTACTGCGAATGTACGTTAAAGCCGCCTTAGCCGACTCCTGCATAACGTCGCCCAAATGTCCCGTGAGCAAAAGTTTACCCTTGCCCTTAAGCACGATAGCCTCAGTAGGTAAAATGTCGCCGCCTACTTCCGTCCACGCCATACCTGTTGCAACGCCGACCTGAGGCTTTTTCTCCGCCTTATTCTGCAAAAATTTTGGCCTGCCCAAAAAGTCTTTCAAATTTTTCAGCGTCACGTAAACGGTACCTTCATGCCCTTCGACAATTTTTCGCGCGGCTTTACGGCAAGCACGACCGATAATTCTTTCAAGCTCACGTACACCGGATTCGCGCGTATACTCCGAAATAATTTTCTGCAATACTCCCTTAGCAAAAACCACGTCGCCTGTCTTAAGCCCGTTATTTTCTTTCTGCCTTTTAGTAAGATAGCGTTTCGCAATTTCCAATTTCTCATGCTCGGTGTAGCTTGAAAGGTTTATAACTTCCATTCTGTCACGTAACGGCTTAGGTATCGTCGCAAGGTTATTCGCAGTGACAATCCATAAGACGCGCGAAAGGTCAAAGGCAGTGTCAATGTAATGGTCGGTGAAAGAATTATTTTGTTCAGGGTCAAGCACTTCAAGCAGTGCTGATGAAGGATCTCCGCTGTAGCCGTCCTTGCCTAATTTGTCCACTTCGTCAAGCAGGAACACGGGATTATTTGAACCGGCTTTTTTTAAACCTTGAATAATCCTGCCCGGCAACGCGCCAACGTACGTGCGACGGTGACCGCGAATTTCAGCCTCATCACGAATGCCGCCGAGTGACGCGCGAATAAATTTTCTGTTCATAGCCTTAGCAACGCTGGAGGCAAGTGACGTTTTACCTACGCCCGGCGGACCTACAAGACATAAAATCGGCGCAGGCTTATCCTTAGTCAAAACCTTCACGGCAAGAAAATCTAAAATGCGATCTTTAACTTTCTCCAATCCGTAATGATCCGCGTCCAAAATTTTAGCCGCCTTAGCAATGTCCTCTGAATCTTCCGTCTGAATGCTCCAAGGAAGGTCAAAAAGCCACTCAATGTACGTGCGAATTACGCTTGACTCCTGCGCCATTGCCGGCAGACGCTCCATACGCGTAAGTTCTTTGTTGACGATTTCTTTAACTTCGTCGGGATAATTTCCCTCTTCCAACTTTTTACGATATTCCGAAGAAGTTTCCGAGACGTCCTCATCTTCGCCAAGCTCTTTATGAATAGCGCGCAGCTGTTCGCGAAGGTAGCTGTCCTTTTGAATCTTTTCAATCTGTCCGCGTACACGCTGATTAATTTGAACTTCCATTTGCAGGACGTCAAGTTCACGCGCCAAAATTGCGTAAAGTCTTTCCAGCCTGTCTTCAACGTCCAACGCCTCTAAAAGTTCCTGCCGCTTATCCAACTTTAAATTCAGGTGACTTGTAATTAAGTCGGCAAGCCTGCCTATATCTTCCAAAATCGTGACGGCAATAAATGTTTCGGAAGGAATACGCTTGCTGAGTTTTACCCACTCTTCAAACTCATGGACGACGCCTTTCACCAGCGCCTCAAGTTGCAATGAATCTTCCCACGCATCTTCGTAAACTTCCACGTCGACTTCAGTGTAATTTTCAAAATCTCGATAATCCGTCATTACGGCGCGATTATTCCCCTCAACCAAAACGCGGACATTGCCGTCCGGCATTTTCATTATCTGCCGAACTTCAGCAACGGTACCGACTGTGTAAAGGTCATCGCGCTTAGGATTTTCTTCGTCCGAATCTTTCTGCGCTACCAAAAAAATTCGCCTGTCTGCAACCATTGCCGCTTCCAATGCGTCGATAGAATTTTCGCGCCCTATGTCAAGGTGCATTATCATGTTTGGAAAGACCGTAACGCCGCGCAGAGGGACAAGCGGCAAAGTTACCGTTTCAATTATATGTGTCAATATTTCACCGCCTTGCCGTTGGAATTAAGAATTAGCCGGTAGCTGGTAGCTATTAGCTGGTAGCACTGATTATTGACCGGCTACCAACTATTCACTTTTTACTAATTTTTACAACCGGCTCTTTGTTTAAAAGCACATCGTCTTTGGTAATCGTGCAAACGGTACTGCCGCCGACCGACGGAATTTCAAACATAACATTTCGCATAATTCTTTCCAAAATCGAACGAAGACCGCGTGCGCCGGTATTGCGTTGAATCGCCTCACGTGCAATTAACCTTAACGCCTCGTCATCAAATACCAATTTGGCGTCGTCCATTTTCATCAGCTTTTTATACTGCTTAATCAGCGCGTTTTTCGGCTTGGTCAAAATATCTACAAGCGCCTCTTCGTCAAGTTCATCAAGCGTCACGATTATCGGCAGACGTCCGACAAGCTCCGGTATCAATCCGACGTTTAATAAATCGTCCGGCATAACTTCACGCAAAAGCTTACTTATGTCTTTATCACTCTTTGTAGGTTGCGCCGCGCCGAATCCCATTTTACTGCCGTGCAGACGCTTTTCAATAATTTTATCAAGGTCGTTAAACGCACCGCCGCAAATAAAAAGTACGTTCTTCGTATTGAAAGAGACCATTGCCGGCATGGGTTGGTGGTGACTTCCGGGAACGGGTACATTGACGTTACTGCCTTCCAAAACTTTTAACAGCGCCTGTTGTACGCCTTCGCCGGAAATATCGCGCGTCATACCCGGTTTACGTGCAATTTTGTCTATCTCATCAATGTAAATTATTCCGCGTTCTGCACGCGCCAAATCGCCGTTCGCCGCCTGTATAAGTGCCAAAAGCATATCGTCTACGTCTTCACCTACGTAGCCCGCCTCTGTCAAAGAATTTGCGTCGACAATGGCAAGCGGCACGTTTAAAATTTTAGCAAGCGTCTGCGCCAAAAGTGTCTTTCCGCTGCCGGTGGGACCAATCATCAATATATTGGACTTTTGCAGTTCGACATCTTCTTTTTTAGCCTTAGGCTGACCGATTCGCTTGTAGTGATTGTAAACGGCGACTGAAAGGGTTTTTTTAGCCTCTGCTTGACCGATAACATATTGGTCGAGAATGGAGCAAATAGTTTTGGGCTTGGGAAGATTTTCAGCGCTGATTAAATCTTCGGCGCTGTCGTCATTGTCCAAAATTTCGGTGCAAAGTTTTATGCAACCGTCGCAAATGTACACGCCGCCGGGTCCTGCCACAAGCCTTTCAACTTGGCTGTCGAGTTTGCCGCAGAAGGAACATTTATAGACATTGGGATTACTCCCGAATTTTAACAATTCCTCACCTCATTTGGATCGATGGATCGATGGATCGATGGATCGCTAGTGGTTAGATCGCTAGTGGTTAGATCGCTAGAAGGTTATGCGTTTTCTGATTCGTCTGTGTTGACGGGACGCGTAATAACGTCGTCAATCAAGCCGTATTCTTTCGCGTCCTGCGCCGTCATAAAGTTATCACGCTCGGTATCGGCTACAACTTTTTCACGCGGTTGACCTGTATGCTTGCAAAGAATATCATTGCCGACTTCACGCAGTCTTAAAATTTCACGCGCCTGAATCTGAATATCGGTTGACTGACCGCTGGCACCGCCTAAGGGCTGGTGAATCATAATTCGCGCCAAAGGCAGGGCGAAACGTTTACCCTTCGCGCCGGCAGTTAAAAGCAGTGAACCCATACTTGCCGCCTGCCCAATGCAAATGGTTGAAACGTCCGGCTTTATGTACTGCATTGTGTCATAAATTGCAAGACCCGCCGTTACAATGCCGCCGGGACTGTTTATGTAAAGGTGAATATCTTTTTCGGGATCTTCCGATTCCAAAAAAAGCATCTGCGCGACGATTGAGTTGGCAACGTCATCGCTTATCGGTCCGCCCAAAAAAATTATTCTGTCCTTCAAAAGGCGCGAATATATGTCATAAGCTCTTTCACCGTAGCCTGTCTTTTCAATTACCATAGGAACATAGTACGCCATAATGTCACCTCGTTTTTAATTTTCAAAGTAAAGATTAATCCTAATTAGCAAACGCGCGATTAGAAGTCAAGCTTTACGCCGCTCCCAATCGCCGTTTAAAAAAATTTAACTAGCTTATTAAAATTTACTAAGAATCCGCGTTTTTGTCAACTGCCGAATCCGATTTTTCTTTATCGTCCGCAACTTTTTCTGCCGTAGCGTCCGGTTTAGTTTTAGCAACTTTTTCTACCGGAGCTTTTTCTTCGTCTTTAGTTTCGGCAACTTCATCTTTCGCCGTAGCTTTATCATCAGCCGCAACGTCATCAGCCTTTTCAGCGCCTGCCATATTTTCAAAAATGAACTGCATAGCCTTTTGGCGACGAACATTTCCGATTACGGTTTGAATTTGACCGTTGTCTTTGAGTGCCTTAACA
>CAMJNB010000123.1 GCA_946407175.1 uncultured Selenomonadales bacterium
GACGGCGCGTACAACAACTCCCGCACCTTGACGCAGGAAGTTAAAGGCGGCAACGTTGTTATCAGCGACAATGCGTCAATCTCAAGTTACGGCGGCAATACTTCAAATCAAACCGTTGACTCCAAATTCAGCATAACTCTTCAAGGCGTAAGTGACATTTCGCAAGTTGCCGACGCTAAATATTACGTCTACTACAACAACACGCCGAAAGCTTATGCAACGTTCGGCGAATTTTTCGGCGTAACCTCCACAAGCACTACCGATACCGTACAAACTGACACTGATACTACCACGACTTCTGCAAGCGGTACTACCACTTCTACAACTACAACCAAAACTGAAACTACTACAACTGAAACCACTACAACGACTACGACGACTGAAACTTCTACCTCGACTACAGTCACGCCTACCGTAAGCACGGCAACTTCTCAAAATGATACTACTACTGCGACAAGCGGCGGAAATGTCATAAATAATTATTACGGCGACGTTTACAATGTCACGGGCAACAGCGGCACGGTAGTAGTAGGCAGCAGTGTTTCCGGCGGCGTAGGCAACACCGTGATAATTAACAAGGAAGGCGACACGTACATCTACAATGCAGGCGATAAAGTCATCAACAACTATCAGCAGGGCGAAGTGGTACGCCTTGACGATTATCAGGGGCTTGACGACATCAGCGGCAACAGTTTTTATATTAAGTCAAAGAGCGGCAGACTTGAAATTCAAAATATGCGCGATAAATTTATCGGCTACAGCGCCTTTAACAGTGACGTCATCGCCTATTCATACGTTGCAGGAAGTGGCGGAAATGTTGACGGTCGCGGCAAGAGTCAAGCTGAAATTTTAATCGGCGCGGATCACCAGAATAACCAAATCTTTGCAGGTAACGGCGGCTCAAGTGTATGGGGCGGCAACGGCGGCGCTGATACTTTGGTAGGCGGCGACGGCTACGACGAATTTGTCTTCGCGCAGGGCTCAGGCGGCGACGTGATTCAAAATGCCGGTTCAAATGACATTGTTAATCTGCTCGGCGTTACGCTTGACCAAATTGCAGACGTTTCTGTAAGCTTGGATCAAGTTCACATTAACTTCACGAACGGCGAATTTTTGCAGGTTAAAGGAAACAGCGGCGTAGGTTATAGACTGCAAGACCAAACGTACGTTTGCAATCAGTCAACCGGTCAATGGTCTACAAAATAAGGCTATTAGATCGATAGTGGATAGATCGATGGATCGATAGTGGATAGATCGATAGTAATTTTCTGAAAGCTGTAAGCTCTAAGCTATATCTGCAAGCCGCCGATAAGTTTTTCCATTGCGTCACGGTAAGCGGCAGGCATTTTCTCTTTCGTCGAGTACTCGTAAAAGTCCACGAAATGTTCAAGCGGCGAAACACCTTCACGCACGTTTAACTTTTGCGCAAAGCCGTCAGTGACATTTACAGTGTTTAAAAATTCAAGGCTTAAAATATTTGGACAGGAACTTTCACGCAGTCTGTCAGCGGCGGATAAAATATTTTTTTGGTCGTCAATCTGCGCGTGAATGAAATCTTCACTGCGCGGCAAACTGCAAAGTTGCTCAACAGTCCCTTTGATAACGCGAACATCACGTCGCGGCGTCAAGGGGATTTTTTTTATGGTAACATTGCCTTCACCGTCAAGCTCGGCAAGCGTCACGCCCTTATTATGACTTGCCTCACCGAAAGAATATTTTAACGGCGAACCGCTGTAACGAATAAAATTTTTTTCATCGCGGTTAAGCGTCTGTGCACGGTGCAAATGTCCCAATGCCACGTAGTTGTAAGCGGCAAAATTTTTCTTGTCGACGTTTTCAACCGTGCCGATAAATTTTCTTTCCGAATCTGAACTCACGCCGCCGGTAACAAAGAGATGAGCCACTGCAACACTGCGCGTACCGGCAGGAATTTTTTTTCGCGCTTGTGACACGTAAAATTTATTCACCTCGTCGGCAGATACTTTATCTTCGGGCTTGGCGTCAGAAATTTTTTCGCGCAGGTCGGACGGTTCAAAAAACGGTATCATTGAAAAGTAAACGTCGCCGAAATTATCCTGCAACACGATTGTGGCGGGATTCTCTTGCGGCTTTGTGACGATAAAAAATTTTGCCTGCGCAAGAAGACGCCCTGCGAAATTGAGACGTGCCGCGCTGTCATGGTTACCGCCGATACATAAAATCGGAATTTTTCTTTCGTTCAGCTTAGAAATAATTTCATCGAACAAATTCACGGCGTCCACCGGCGGTACGCTCCTGTCATAAACGTCACCGGCAATAATCACCGCGTCCGGTTTCTCGTCGTCGACAATTTTCATAAATTCGCCTTTTAAAATGTAATTCTGCTCATCAATCAGCGACGTATTTTTCAAAGTCTTGCCCAAATGCCAATCCGCCGTATGAAGTATTTTCATAAAATCTGCGCGTTGAATTTTTTTAACTTCAAACGCGCCTGCCTCCCCTCTGCATTGAAAATGAATTTGTAAAGTTTTTGTGAAAGTTGTAAAATATTTTCGCTTAAAAATTTTAAGAAGGACTTAGACCAATGCAAATTTTTTTTATCGTGCTACTGGTAACTGTAGCTATAATTTTTTTCTGCGGCACCTTTCGCGCTTTTAAAATGTCGAAAAAAGCCGTAGCCTTGATTGAAAAATACGCTAATGACAAAAAAAATCCTACGCTTGCAGAAGAAATTTTTCATGAGATACAGAAAGATTTTTTCTTACGCAGGATTTTAACTAAGCATAACGCGACGGTTGAGGATATCGCCGAACTTCATAAAAAACTTTTGAAGTGGGGGGACTTTCGCAAGTACAACCGCTACATACCAATCACGTCTTTTTTCAACACGTCCGCGCTGAAATATCTTTTACAACACAAAGACGATGACGCAAAATCTTTGACAATGAAAATGATGAATATTTTTCATTTTTAGCTTAGAGCTTAGAGCTTAGAGGTTTACTTCACGAAATTTACGCCGAGCATGGCATTTACAGTGTAGACGCCGTAGTCATTGGGATAATCCATCGCCGATACCAAAACTTTGCTGACGTAAATTTTTTTGTCGTCAAGATAATAACTGCTTGCCGCGTGAATGGCAATCGGCGTGCCGTTTGAATCGTTACCCAAAAGCATAAGTACATGCCCGCGCTTTAAAAGCAGTGCGCCGGTAGGACTTTGTTGCAAAATTTTTATACGCGCGTCAAAATCTTCACTGCCGAATGTGGCAACGTGCGGCATAAGCTTAAACTGCCTGTCGGCGTCACGCGGAATTTCAATGCCCATACTTCTGTAAATGTCACTCGTAAACGCGGAGCAGTCGACGCTGTCTTTCAAGCCGCCCCAGCCGTAAACGTCGCCCAAAAATTTAAAACTTTGCCGAATAAAATTATTTTTCGTGCAAGGCAGAAAACCTTTGCTTACAGTGTCGTCCTTCGCAATTTTAACCGCCTTTTCGTGAATCTTGTCGCCAACCTGCGCGGGAATTTTTACAAGCCAAAAGTCGCCGTCTTCTGCGCGGTCGTGAAGTGGAATTACGGCGCCCATTTGAAACAGAATATTTTTGCCGCCGATATTGACGGCTTTTTTATTTGCAGTCACCACGATAAAATTTTTCGGCTTAACGTATTTAAGCCAATGTTCCCGCGTCGTCATTGCAAGCTTACTTTTATCAATCCAGCCGAAATAATTTCGTGCCTGCACGAAGAAATATTTTTTATCTGCACTTTCCCACAACACGGCAACCGGTTCGCAAGGGTCAAGCGCGGTACCTTGCAAGTCGTCGAAGTCGTCGCCTGTCCACTCTTTCGGCAAAAGGCGAATGTTCCCCCTTTCAATCGTCACGGCGTATGAAACGGCAACTTCCTCTGTCAGCGCGTCCAAATTTTGATTGGCGTCATTTGGCATCTTAACATCGGCATTAGCCTTTAAAATTCTTTCACGAAGTTTTTCGGCGGAAATTTTTGTCGGATACAAGCTTAAATCTGCGGCGTAAGTGTCACCGGCTTTAATTTGTGCATTAAGGTTTGAAATCTCCCGCGCAGATAAAATAATTTCGTCGCCGTCGGAAAGTTTAGCCGTCCAATATTCCGGCGTCGCCCGCTCGTCCGTAAGTTCGATAGCCGCAGAAACAGTATTGCTCATAAAAATTACCACCGCCATTAAAAATAAAATTACGTTTAACCTCAAAATTTTAACCTCACAAATTTCAGCACAAAAAAGGTAGCAGATTTTAGTAAATCAGGATTAGAGGGGGCGCGCACGGACGCGCGCCCCGTCCGACCAAGTCGCCGGACGCGACTTTTGGTCGGACATGTTTTCTTTTGTTACTTTTCTTTTGCGCCAAAAGAAAAGTATATTCAAATATAAAAAAAACTTGCAACCACTTTTTGATAATAACACTAACATAAATTTGACAAAATATTTCAGCATAAAAAAAGCACGTCACATTTCAACGCGCTAAAAGTCATTCGTACAAATTATAATTCGGTTTTATATTCATCTTCAAAAATTTTAGTAAGCCGCGCCCTGCCGCCTTTAATGCCGGACTGCTCGACGATTTTCAGCATTGACTTTGTACCGGCGTGAATATCAAATTTTATGTTGCCGATTGTAAACGCCGAAATTCTTATGAGATTGGACGAAGAGATATTAATATCAAAAGCCGTCTTGCTTAAAAGTTCGTGCACAATATCCATAAGCCCTTGAATTTTTACTTTATCTTCGTCGGTCAGTCTAAGCTTGGAATCGCGCGCCTGCTTGTAGGGTAAAACAACTTTACGGCAAGTCGCCCTGCGTTTAAGCAGTTCAAGCAACAATGAAATATTTTTAGCCATTGCCGCCACCTCAATCTTTTTGGTGAAGGAAGAAAGCTTTACCTGCCGCTGATTCGAGTTGCAGAGGACTGTTTTCATTAAGACGCCCGCCGTTGTTTACCATAAACGCAACCGCCTTGCACCAATCGCGCATCATACCTTCATCAAAACCGAGACAGTATGCCAAATCGACAATGTTTGAAAGTTCGCCGTTATAAACTTCATCGCAGACAGACGCGCCGAAGAGCAACCAGAAAATCAGGCGGTAGAATTCATTAAAATTCTTTTCGCCGTTTTTATTTTTCATGTCGCGATAAATATTTATCAAACCTATTTCGTCAACTTTTTCCAAAGGTCCGGTTTTGCCGGGCGTGAAAATATTCGCCATAATCGCAATATAAGCGTCGGAAGTGTAATTGACGAATTGCGCCGCCGCAAAAGTTTTGTACTTCGCACTTGCGCCGCCAAACATAAAAATACTGCCCGAACGTCCTGCCAAGTAGTTATCCGTGTCTTGAACCAATGCGCGGAATTTAGTTAAACGCATATCGCCCGAGCTGCTTGCATCTTGTCGAATGGACATACAAAAATA
>CAMJNB010000124.1 GCA_946407175.1 uncultured Selenomonadales bacterium
CTAACGGTACTAGCATTACAAATATTTCCGGCTTGCAAACCGGCGATACATTGGATGGCGACATTGACGCGACCGAAATTCAATTCCCGGGTACTGGAGATATCGACGTTAGCGACAGCGTAGTTTTGACTTTGTCGGATGTAAATTACACGTTGACGGCAGACAGCGACGGAATAACTAAGCGCGACGTAGTTTTCAATGGTTTAGCACCTCTCGGTGTTTTGGAAATTGATAGAGCCGGTATTTACACTGTAAACGGTACGATATTGCTTGCCTTCCAAGGAGATAGAATTATCGGCAAGACGAACGGCGGCGCTTATGTTGCAAGTCCCACTGACATAACCGTAAGCAGTCAATCTGATATTGAAGACATTGTCAAAAATTTGGCGCAGAGTCCCAACAATATTGAGGTTCTTGCGGACACTTCAAGTAGCGATTTGGATTTAACAAGTACTACAAAAGCTCAAAGAGTCCATTTGACGGAAGATATAGACCAGACGGTTAAGCTGAACAATTACGACGGAAATATTGTTGTTGTCGAAACAGGCGTAGAAGGCACGAAAAATATTAACACGGGCGACGGCAATGGCAATTTGGTAGTTGTAATGGACGATGCAGGACCGGTAAGCGTCAAGGCAGGCAACGGCAACGGTTACGTTATGTCGAAAAGTGCAAATACTACTGTCGATGTTGACGGGTCAAGCGGACACACTAAGCTGTTGGCATTCACTGATAAAGGCGAAATTCAAGTCAAAGGTTACGACGCAGAAAAAGCCAATGCCGAAATTCAGACACGTTTTGATGATATCCCGACAGCTGTAATGCAGGGTAATATCAAGATTCAAGACGGTGTTGTTAATGTAGGGGATTCTAAGATTATTCTTGATGAAAATGCCGACACTTCAGGGACGACAGAGGCAAATATTTACACCCAGCAACGCGAAAAGCAGAAAACTGTTGCGACAAATTCCAACGGCGGCACGATTAATAAGAGCGCGTCGAAAGAATCAATTTTGGCGGTAGGCAATCTTGACGGACAAAAAGGCGCGTCTAACATTACGACGGGTAGCGGCAACGATATAATTTTCGGCGGCAGTGGTGATGTGATTGACGCGGGAACCGGAAATAACGCTGTATTCTTAAATCAGACTGAAAATTATTCGGATGTCGGCGCAGAAGTTAAGTTAAGTGGCAGGACAACTATATTTGACTTTGATAGTACCAAAGACAGAATAAACGCAGACCTTAACGACACCAGCCTTGAATTTAAATTTGACGGCGATAATTTGAGGATTAAAAATTCAGATTCAATAATTGATATTTTATTCCCCGACACCTTCGGCGGCGCTACGAGTGCGGATGCGGCAGAAAATTATATGAGCAGTTCCAACTATACGAAACTGTTAATTGGCAGTGACAACAATTCTGTGAGGGCGGCAATTACGAGCGAAAACGGAAATATTGCTGTCGAAGAAACTTCTGATGAAATGGTAACGGCTTATGTTGGCGAAAATTCCGGCGTAAATATGGAAAATTATTCCGGCGACGTTTTAGTAAATCTCAACGAAAATCAAGGAACTTTCGACAACAATAATGTTTACTTCAAGGGTATTCAAAACCTTAAAGCAGGTAGCGGAACTGCAACTTTAATGGGCTCTGCGAATGCGAAAAACGTTTTAATGGCAGGCAGTGGCAACGACTCAATGTGGGGCGGCGGCTCTGAAATGGATACCCTTATCGGCAATTCGGAGCAAAACGCATCTACGGAATTTTTCTTTATGGACGGCGACGGACGCGACCAAATTCACAATTTCCAATTCTCGACAGCTGACAACCGTGCTACTGCAGACAAACTCAATTTTGATACAAGCGTAGTTCGCGAAATAAAAGTTTCCGGCAACGATTTAATAATTTCAATGAACAATGGCGAAAATGATATTTTGACATTGAAAGACGCGGCAGGAAAAGACGTTCACGCACAAAATTCATACATAGAAGTGACGGCGCAAATTGCCGACACACTTTTGACATATGACGGTGTGGCGAATTATTACGAGGCAACGGGCAAAAATGCTACAGTAGAAGTCTCCTCCGACGTTTACAGCGCTGAAATTTGGCTTAACAATCCCGCGCAATTTTACGGCAACATCAAAGAAGTTAATGCGTCGAATATGGAAGGCAATGTCATAATCGCCGGCAATGACGAAAATAATATTCTGCGCGGCAGTAAAGGCAATTCCAGTTTGTGGGGCGCAGGCGGAAATGATTCACTGGTCGGTGGTAGCGGTTCTAATGTTTTCTGGTACGGATTCGCTGAAGGCAACGATACAATCAGCAATGCAAATTCCGGCGACACGATTAACCTTTACAACATCTCGCTGGAGCAAATTAAATCTGCCGAACTTACAGGCAGGATGGCGAAATTCACCTTTACAAATGACGAAACTTTAACGGTCAACAGTTCGTCTCTGGAAGAATTAAACTTCCAACTTGCCGATAAGTCTACGTGGAAGGCAAATATTTCTTCAAAGACATTTACCCAAAAATAAATTTACTTTGTCAGTTTTGACGAATAATTAAAAAAAATCTCGCAAGCCTTTACGTTTGTGAGATTTTTTTTCTGCAGACTAATGCAGATGATTTGAAAATGTGGCGATCTTGCCGTCGTTATAAAAAAGATTGTATCCTTGTAATTAAGCCGGTTGAAAGATGAAATGACAATAAAAGTAGTGTTGGTCTCACACTGAAAAGCTTTAAGCTTGTGAACGATATCGTCAATCTTAGCCTTATCCGAGAAAAGTTGCATATCGCTTGAAGGCGGAATGATCTGCAAGTAGTCTAAGCAAACAACGGATATCCGCAGATGTAAGAGCAGTGTGGGGACTGCACCGATAAAGTTCTCTTGACATTGATTTTGAGAAAAGCTCTAAAGCAGACATTTCATAGCTACAGAAAACACAAGATTCGCCTTTTTCATGAAGTTGCTCCAAAAGTTGCCAACAGAAGATAGTTTTACCGGCGGCGGGAGTGGCGCAGATGACCGAATTACTAAACATCTCAATTTTCTTATATTGTATGAATAAAACTTTTTCAGTAGATTTTCTTCAAGAAGTTCCAAAAATTTTAAGGGGGGGAAAGACGCTCAAGCAGTAACGTCTTTTTTCACTTCTCTATAAATCACTTCTATGTTGAGGAAAAGAGTTGGAAACGTTGTGGATAAACATTTTCACAATCAAAAAGCAAGGTTTCAAAACCGTAAACGGTATGAGAGGAGGTGGTGCATATGGAAGATTTAATAATGAAGACGTCTGAATTTGGCGTGTTAGGCGTCATAACATTTTACCTGCTTACAAAGATTGAAGTTGGCAAGCGCTTGATTCAAGCGAAAGAAATGGTAGAACACGGAGAGTGGGCTAACTGGCTTGAAAGTAATTTTGCACTTAGTCAGGATACAGCTACCAATTTTATGAATGTTGCTAAACGTTTTGGCGCAAATTCCGAGACGTCTCGGAATTTCAAATTTAGCCAATTAGTTTCTTTATTAAAATTACCGCCCGGCGAAGAAGAAAAGTTTATCGCCGAAAAAAGCGGCAGAAGGTACGCCGGTTGAAGATATGTCGGTAAGAAAGCTTAACGAAGAAATTCGGCAGTGGAAACAAAAATTTGAAGACGTTCAATCCGACAAAACCGCTGAAATTTCACGCCTTGAGAAAATTCGTGATTCTTTGACTGATTCGCTTAACCAAACACGCGGCACCGTTGACAAGCTGACTATAGAGAAAAATCTTCTTGAAAGTCAGCTGAAAGAAAAATCTAAACCGGAAGTTGTCACAGTCGAAGTTGAAAAAGAAGTTATGCCGGAAGATTATCAGTCTATTAAAGCCGCAAATGCGACATTGATGTCTGATTTACGCGACAGACAGCAACTTCTTACAGAGGCAACTGCTAAAGTTCAATCACTTCAAGAGCAAATAGAAAAAAATAATAAAGCTCTTGAAAAATTGAAAAAAGCCAATGAGCGCCTTGAACGCAAACAGTATGAATTGACTGCAGAAATGCCTGCCGACACATACAAACTTTTTCAAGCTGACATTCAAGACGGTTTAGCCGATATTGCCAACAATTCCATTGACTTCATTATTACCGACCCGCCTTATCCTAAAGAGTATATTTCACTTTATGGTGTTTTATCACAAGTTGCCGCGCGTGTCTTGAAAGAAGGCGGTTCGCTTGTCTGTATGTGCGGTCAATCTTATTTGCCGGACGTTATCACCGAACTTACGAAACACCTTAATTACCATTGGTGTATGTGCTACTTGACGCCCGGGCAAACGCCGCAACTTTGGCAGAAACGCACCAATACTTTTTGGAAACCGTTAATTTGGCTCGTCAAAGGCGAATACAAAGGCGATTGGATCGGAAATGACGTTATGGAAAGTCCTGCCAATGACAAGCGTTTCCACGAATGGGGGCAGTCTATCGGCGGTATGCTGGATATCGTCAAGCGCTTTACTGATCCTAATCAGATTATCTTAGACCCTTTTGTCGGTGGCGGCACCACAGGAGTTACCGCTGTTATTTCCGGCAGAAAGTTTATCGGCTCGGACATTGAAGAATCGAATTTAATCACTACCGAAAACAGAATCAAGGAGGCGTGGCAAAGTGTCGGAAATCGTAAAGCCGGAGCGTAGCGGTTGGCGTGATGAAAGAATTTCACGGCGTCACAGGACGTGTGGCGTTGCGTGTCCAGCGACAGACATTGATTTTTTGCTTGTAGAAACCGCAGGCGCAGAGCCTAAAGCAATAATTGAATACAAGCACGAACGCGCAGATTTGAATTACGGCGTGAGTTATCAATATGTAGCCTTAAGAAAGCTAGCGTTTAATGCACGACTGCCGTTTTTTGTAGTCCAGTATGCAGATGATTTTTCATGGTTTAAAGTATACTCTATGAATGATTTGGCAAAAAATTATGTATATGATTCTAAGTCAATGTCTGAATTGGAATTCGTAAAATTACTTTATCTCTTACGCAACAAAGAAATGCCACAAGAAGTCGTCGAAGCGTTAATTGAATTGTAGGAAAACAAACACCTATATCTTAAACGAATTAATTTTGAAGACTTGTCATTGTAGCCGATAGGCGCGCCACACTATTGGCTACAAAAACAAACCTTCGTATTGTCACTCTGTCCTAAAAGTGAGGTGAGTATATGGACGACGAAAAAAAAGCATTACTTAAAAAAATCGATAATTCTTTTTTAATAATGACTTTGAATTTAATAGAAAATGCTGGAGTCTGTTGAAAAACTCTAATTTTGAATACGCTGAGAAATGAGAAAAGTAGCAAAG
>CAMJNB010000125.1 GCA_946407175.1 uncultured Selenomonadales bacterium
TTTTAAAATCACTAAATAGCCGTGCCAGTAAAGCGGATAATGCCAAACTGTTTCTAAAGGTTCGGGTTGAGGATTTTCCATTGCAAGCGTTAAAGTTTTTATCGGCGAGCCGTCAAGCAAATGCCAAGAAGGACTGAACGCTACGGCGCGTTTTAAATCATCAACCGGATATGCCACACGAAGTAACATGATGGCATCGGTGAAGTTGTCAACTTTTGCATGCATTATTTTTTCTGCCCAAGAATACGCTTGCCCTTCGGTATGGTAAGTCGGCAATGAACCGCTGATATTGGTACAAATTTTATCTGTAGGCAAAGAATATACAACAGCCAGTAGCAGTGTTCCTAAAATTGTCGACGCTACTACAATGCCGGTCATTTTGCCAAGAGTACGAATTTTTTCCATAATTTTTACTACCCAATTCAAATTCTACATTCTGCATTCTGCATTCTTAATTCTACATTCTTAATTCTTAATTAAAAAAGAGCCGCTGCAAAAAATTTCTGCGACAGCCCTTTTTCGGCAGATAAATTTTTATATTAAGCTAAATTTTTATGCTACGGAGTATTAGTAGCGGAAATTCTGCAAAGAAGATTGCAAGCCCTGCGCCAAACGTGCAAGTTCGTCACTGGCGGAGGCAATTTCTTCACCGGAGGCGGATTGTTGTTCGGACGCGGCAGAAACACTTTCCATTTCGCGTGAAACGTGCGCACTCTTATCGGAAATGCTCTGCGAATTGTCACGAATCTTATTTGTAGCGTCAGCAACGGCGCCGAGTTCCTTAACCATGTTCTTCGCTTCGGCGGCAACGTTGTCCGTAGCTTCACGAATTGAATCAAAGGTATCACGCAATTTTTCTACAGACTGCGTACCTGCGCGAACAGCCGCGTTACCTTTCTGCATGGAGTCGACAGCGTTTGTAGTTTCATTTTGAATATCGCCGATAAGTGTAGCGATTTTTTGAGCCGCGTTTTGAGATTCTTCAGCAAGTTTTCTGACTTCTTCCGAAACAACGGCGAATCCTCTACCATGTTCACCTGCGCGCGCGGCCTCGATAGCGGCGTTAAGTGCCAAAAGGTTCGTCTGCTCCGCAATGCCTGAAATAGCCTCGACGATTTGACCGATTTCTTGTGAACGCTTGCCGAGTTTGTCGACGGTAGCGGCAGAGTCATTAACGATTTTTTCAACGCTGATAATTTGGTTGACTGCCGATTCTACAGCGCCGCTGCCTTCGGTAGCCTGATTGTTAGCCTTAGTAGCATGGGAAGAAACATTGTCGGCGGT
Organism: uncultured Selenomonadales bacterium; assembly: GCA_946407175.1. The sequence goes on from CAMJNB010000125.1 coordinate 1,285, forward strand.
TTTGCCGAGAAGTGCAATTGAATGAGTAGCGGCATTGATTAAGTCAAGCGCTTCACCTACGTTTTGTTGCTGTTCAACTACGGCGCTTGCAGAAGTTGTAACGGATTGGGCAACCTGTTCAGATGCCTGCGCGGATTGGTGAGCGCTTGCAGTAAGCTCCTCTGAAGACGCCGCTAATTGTTCGGCGGAATTGCTGGTCTGTTGCAAAAGTTTGCTGACTGTTTGGCGCATATCGCGAATTGCTTGCGACATTGTACCAAATTCGTCACCGCGTGAAGGATCTATTAATGAACTTTCTCTGAAGTCACCGGTTCTCAAATGTCCAAACAGTTCAATCATGTTTTCAAGCGGATTGGTGACGCCCTTCATAACGACAACGCTGAGGACGATTAAAATTGCCACGATAACGCCGGCGATAATGAACAGCGTCATAACAACTCTTTGAATGGACGCTTCACTTTGTTGCCACATTTGTTCACTGCGTTCCAAAACGCCTTCTTGCAATTTCGACATATCGGCGCTGATTGCAACTGCGTAAGGCATTGCTTCTTTTTCATAATAAGCCATAGCCGCATTTCTGTGATCAGCCATTGCCATTCTGTCCGTCGTGGCATTGGCAGGCGGTCTCATATCCATAAGCACGCCGGTAGTTTCTTTGTACTTTTCCCAATTCTTTCTGATAGGGTCAAGCTCTGCGACTAATGCAGGGTCTGATGAAATGTTTTGAGCGTAGGCGTTAAAAGCTTCTTCGCATTCTTTAAGAGCGTTATCGTATTTATCACTGCGCGATTGGAATAACGTAGGATCTGCCGAAAGAGGTCCCAAAGTTGCCTGTACCTGCATATAGCGGACGTTGTAACGACATCTGCCCACATAGTACATTGAATGGAGATATCGATGATACATAATCTCCAAGTCTTCTTTAGCCGTATTTACGGCGTTGTAGCCGGTGAAGGCTACGGCTAACAGCCCGATAAGTGCAACAATGTTAAGTATCAATAACTTGTTGGACACTTTCAGATTGTCCATAAAACCCATGAATACTTCCTCCTTCTCAGCGGCTCCTGCTTTTACATCTTTCACCGACAATTAACCGTCGGCAATAATTGCTTGAGATTTTACGGCAACAGCATTTTAAACGTCACCAACCGCTAATCTCATTTCCAAAACCGAACCTGCTTTTTCAGAAAAATATCTGAAAGCTGATTTTATTTGTGTATAATACCACAATTCTTTAAGTTTCGTCTATCTTTTTTTGTGGTTTACCGAAAAATTTTTATTTAGCGGGTAATTGGTAATTTAATTCTTAATTCTTCATTAATAAAAAAGCCGCAGGATAAATTTCCCGCGACGGATTTTTGATAGTTGACAGTTACTATCGATCTAGCAACTATCGATCTATCGATCTAAATCTTAAATTTGCCGATGACGTTTTGAAGACTCTGCGCCATTTCTGCAAGCGACCTGCTGGCGTCGGCAATTTCGTGCATTGTAGCCGTCTGTTCTTCGCTTGCCGCAGAAACAGTTTCAGACTCTTTCGCAACTTCGCGGCTCTTCGTGCTGATATTTTCAACAGATTTTGTAATAAGGTTAGTGCTTTCAACCAATTCGGCGACAATTCTTTCCATTTGCGCGGAGCCTTGTGCAACGTCGGTAACCATGCCGATAATTTCACCGAAAGTCTGTCCTGCACCGTCAACCGCGTCGGCACCGTTTTGAACGTTGGCAACGCCGCCTTGCATTGATTGTACCGCGTCTTGCGCCTTATTCTGAATGGAGCCGATTAACTCTGAAATTTCATGCGCGGAACTTTGTGACTGCTCGGCAAGTTTACGAACTTCATCAGCTACGACTGCGAATCCTCTACCGTGTTCACCCGCTCTTGCCGCCTCAATCGCCGCGTTAAGTGCAAGCAGGTTAGTCTGATCTGCGATAGCTGAAATTGCGTCGACAATCTTACCGATTTTGTCTGATTCTTCACCGAGTTTGGCAATAACGTCTGCAACTTCACTAACCGAAGTTTCAATCTTTTTCATTTGGTCAACGGCATTTTTAACGCTTTCGCCGCCTGCCTGCGCCGCCTTCGTAGTATCTTTAATCTTACCGGTAGAAACTTTCAGTGTTTGGCTTACGGAATCCATATGCTTTTTAAAAGCGTCCGCCTGCTGACTAGCGCTTTCAACTTCGCCGAATTGTTCAGTACAAGCGCCGGCTACCGTTACGATTGAATTGGCAACTTGATTAATTGCAATGGAAGATTGATCCGCACTTGCAGTAAGCTGTTGAGACGCGGCGGCAACCTGTTCGGCGGAAGTTATCACCTGTTTCATCATATCATTTATATTTTGCCTAAGTGTCACGACTGCCCGCGCCATTACGCCTAATTCGTCCGTGCGTGAAGTATACTTTCTCTGCTCTTCTTCATTGCCCTTAGTAATGCGAAAATCGCCGGTGCTAAGTGTACCCAAAATGCCGGTAATGCGTTTAATCGGCGCAATAAGTCTGTCTGACAACATCATTGCCACGAAGGTAATAGCCGCCTCAAGAATTACTATAACGATAAACGTATGGAAAATTGTATCTTTAAGGTGTTCGCTTGACCGCGCCTCTTCCTGCGCAACACGCTCATCAATGTAGTCAATCCAAACGCCGGTACCGATTACCCATTTGTAGGGGTCAAACGTCGCCGTGTAGTTTCTTTTCGGCAAAGGCTCCGTTTCATTCGGCTTGGCAAACATTAAATCTGTAAAGCCGCCGCCTTGCTTGCGACCGTTTTCAATCATTTCCTTTATAAACTGTCTGCCCTGCGGGTCGGTGAGATTTATGCGCGATTTACCTTCAGTCTCTTTCCTGCCTAAAAGTACCACGTTTACGCCGTCAAAAGTGTCAATCCAAAAATAACCGGCGTCGCCTTCGTAGCGCAAATTACGTACAAGGTCCGCCGCCTCTTTCATTGCTTGCTGCTCTGTAAGCTCTCCTGCCTGTTGACGTTTATAAATCGAATCAATTAAGCTTATCGCCGTCTGTGTTTGCGTGCGAAGTTGTAATTCCACGTCTGCCATAAGTGTCTTGCGAACTTCCGCAAGCTGTTCCTCCGCGCCGAGCATCATATTTCTAATGAATACGCCGCCTACAAAAAGCATTGTAATTAGCGAAGCACCAATCATCATCAGCAAAAATTGGCTCTTCATCGAAGTTTTGTTGTCCACAAAAAATCCACCCTTCTTCCTTTCGCGCAGAAATATCTGCAAAAAAATTCTGCGTCCTGATTAGTCAAAATGTATTCGATTTTTTGAGTTAAACTTCCTGCACTTAATACGGAAAAAATTTATGAATTTAATGTGGAATTTAAATTATTAAGTTCCGTGACTAAACTTTTGTGCAAGATACCTTCCAGCGTCTTTAAATCCTTCGCGTCAAAAATGTAGCTTGGGTGATTGACGCCGCCGAGTTGCGATTCGCCGGAAAAATTATCTTTGTAGACATTGTAAACAATGCTGAAGTCGCAATTTTTTTCAAAGTTGCCGTAATTTATGATTATGTATGAGCCGTTGGTAATTTTAACGGGATTTTTCGGCGTTATGAAAAGTTCAAAGTCAGCAATATTCTGCGGCAGGGATTGACCGTAACTCCACTCTGAAAATTTTTTGTCGGCAATTAAAATATCAGATTCGGCGTCGGGCGGAGCGGCAAGATTTTTTATCGCGTCGGACATTTCGGCGTTAAGGTTTTGTGTAAAGCGTTCAAAATTATCGGTAAAAAAATTTGTCAAGCAAAATTCCGTGAGACCGATTTTAACCCGCGCTTTGTACTCCATAGTCTCCGTGTGAAAGTACGCCGTGAAATTTCTGTGCGTCGAAATGTTTTCATAGGTGAAGTAAATAAATTTGTCGCCTGATTCGGCAAGGATTTTTTTCAGCGTGAATCCGTGCATTTCGGCGGGGATTTTTTCAAGAAAATTAGCCGCTGTAAATTCGGCGGCAAGTTTGTCAGTAATATCAGTAGTCATAAT
>CAMJNB010000126.1 GCA_946407175.1 uncultured Selenomonadales bacterium
GAAAATATTGCGGCAGTTTCTCACTGTATGACGCGAATGCGTTTTGTATTGGTTGACCCGAAAAAAGCTGACGTAAAGGCGATTGAGGCAATGAAAGTCGTCAAAGGCAGTTTTACTCAAGCGGGACAATTTCAAGTCATAATCGGCAACACCGTAAGCGAATTTTACAAGGACTTCACGGCGTTTGCAGGGATTGAAGGCGTTTCAAAAGACGCAGTGAAAGCGGCTGCCGGTGCCAACCAAAACGTTTTACAGCGTGCGGCGGCTATTGCGGCTGAAATTTTTGCGCCGTTAATTCCCGCGATTATTACAGGCGGTCTTATTTTAGGTTTCAGAAATTGTATTGACTCTTTGTATTTATTTGAAAACGGCACCAAAACGCTTGTACAGCTTAGTCCGTTTTGGGCAGGTATGGATCACTTCTTGTGGCTTATCGGTGAAGCGGTATTTCATCTCGGCATACCCGTCGGTATTTGTTGGTCTGTCGTACGGAAAATGGGCGGCACTCCGATTCTCGGCATTGTCTTGGGCTTAACGCTTGTATCAAGTCAGCTTTTAAATGCTTACGCCGTCGCAACAACGCCGCCGGATCAAATTCCTGTTTGGGATTTCGGATTTTATAAGTTAGCCCGAATTGGCTATCAATCGCAGGTTCTCTCTGCTATTTTGGCGGCATTAACACTAGCTTATCTTGAACAATTTTTCCGAAAGATTGTTCCGCCCGTTATATCAATGATAGTCGTACCTTTCTGCAGTTTGGTTTTAACCGTTATAGTTGCACACGCGTTTTTAGGTCCTATCGGCTGGAAAATCGGTTCGGCAATTTCAAGCGTAGTATATAGCGGCATTACCGGCGATTTTCGCGTAATTTTCGGCGCGATATTCGGCTTTGTTTATGCGCCTTTGGTTATCACCGGATTGCACCATATGTCAAACGCGATAGATTTACAGTTAGTTGCTGACTACGGTGGCACAATGCTCTGGCCTATGATTGCTCTTTCAAATATTGCGCAGGGCTCGGCAGTTTTGGGAATGATGTACCTGCAACGCAAAAACGCGGCGGCTCAAGAAATTAACGTCCCCGCGTGGGTATCCTGCTGGCTCGGCGTTACTGAACCTGCTATTTTCGGCGTCAACATTCCACGCATTTTTCCTTTGTTTGCAGGCATGTGCGGTTCTGCGTGTGCGGCTGTCATCTGTGTATCGACAACTACAACGGCTAACGCTATCGGCGTAGGCGGCGTACCCGGAATTTTGTCCATTCAACCGCAATATATGCCGACATTCGCGTTGGCAATGCTGGCGGCTATCGTCGTACCTTTCATTTTAACGGTTATTGTAGGAAAGAAAAAAGGCGTTGACGCGGAAGCTGAAACGGCACAAAGAGCGGCGGAAGCAGAGGCGGCGGCTGAAGCGGCTAACGCTGAGGCTGAAAAAAATCTCGTAAGCGAAAATGAATTTAAAGCCTACCTCGACGGCAAAGTTATCAGCTTGAAAGAAATCGGCGACGGCGTTTTTTCGGCAGGTATGGTCGGTGACGGCTTGGCTATTATCCCTTCCAATGAAACGGTTTGCGCACCTGTTTCCGGAAAAGTAACTGTGCTTATGGAGGATAGCAAGCACGCTGTAGGCATGCAACTTTCAAACGGCGCTGAAATTCTTATTCACGTCGGCATTGACACTGTCAGTATGGGCGGCGAGGGATTTGAATACTTGGTGAAGTTAGGCGATGTTGTCAAGGCAGGTCAACCCTTGCTTAAATTCAGTAAAGCGGCAATTAAAAAAGCCGGTCACCCCGACACGGCAGTTCTGGTCGTGACAAATGCGAACGGCGTTGACTTTAAATTTAATAGCGGCATGCAGGCAAAGACGGGTAAAACGGTTATAGCGACGTGCTAATCGGCGTCCACCCAATGATAGCCGCCTGCAGTGTGCGAACTTTGATTAAGTGCTTGTCTTATACGGGCACGACTGATTCCAGCCCATTTTGCGGCGGAGTGTATTGATTCAAAAATTTGTCCCGTCTCAACGCATTTAACGGCGTGAAGACGGTCTTTAGCAGAAGTCATTTCGCTTTCGTCCATTTCTGAATCAGCGTCGCACCAATGATAATTTCCCGCTGTGCGTGTAGAGTGATTGAGAGCGGTTTTTATGGTATTACAATCAAGATTCAGCCACTTAGCCGCTAACCTTATAGAAGGAAAAATGTCTCCGGTTTCAACGCAACGAACAGGGCGCTTACCTACTTTTAAAGGTGTAAGTGAAACGTCATCACTTTTAACATCTTCGTCAGCAAAACGCCAATGATAGCCACCTGCACCAGCGGTTCTTCCATTAACAACAGAGGAAACTGTACACCCTGCAACGTTAGCCCATTTGGCGGCGGCGGCAATAGATTCAAAAATTTGTCCCGTCTCAATGCAAACTACGGCGCGTTTATTTTTCTTTCCTGCTGACATTTTGGCGCAAGTTTCAGTACTAAGCTTTTTACCTTTACGCGCGGAAGAAATTTTAGCGCGTGTTTCTGCAGAATGTTTTTTACCTTTGTTAGCTTCTGAAAGTTTTTTGCGTGTTTCAGGAGAAATTGGGTGTTTTCTGCCTTTGTTTGCTTTAGAAATTTTTGCCCGTGTATCCGGTGATACGGTATGTCCTATACTTCCATTCTTACCGCCTAAGCAGATGTTATATCCTTTCGGACGGACACAATTATAAAAACTTATCCAATAAATTTCACGTTCATTGAGTTTTTCTTCGCTGTCGTATTCTTCGATAACAGAAACGTCAAAGGCGTCAATGCCATACTTTTTAAGCGCATGCTCAATGTAGGTATCATCGTGGCGCAGATGTTCATTCATTCGGATTTCAAGCGTCCGCGTAGTCTGACCGACATAAATTTTGCCGGACTCACGATTTTGAATTTTATAAATAACACCCATTTAAAACTTGCCCCTTTCTTAATTGACAAGCACAATTTGAGCAAGTATAATTTTAGATGTAAAATGCTCTGTGTTGTGCTGGTCTATGGTTTTTGTAACACTTAGATTTTAGCACAGACGCAGGGCTTTCGTCAATTTAAGAGCCCGATTGAAAGGGCTTTTTCATTATACAGATAACAATAAAAGGAGGCGTAAAAAATGCGTTTCAGTAGCGCTACCGTTTATCAAATTTACCCGCGCAGTTTTGCCGATTCAAACGGCGACGGTATTGGCGACATTCGCGGAATTATCAATAAGCTTGATTATATTAAAAGCTTAGGCGTTAAATATATTTGGTCGACGCCGTTTTTTGTTTCACCGCAAAATGACAACGGCTATGACGTAGAAAATTATCGTGAAATTGATCCTCGTTTCGGCACAATGTCAGACGTGGAAGAGCTTATCGCGGAGGCTGACAAGCGCGGTATCGGTCTTATGTTTGACATGGTTTTTAATCACTGCAGTACGGCGCATGAATGGTTTCAGCGTGCATTAAAAGGCGAAGAAAAATATTTAAACTACTTTATCTTCAAAGACGGTACGCCTGACAAGCCGCCTACAAATTGGGTATCAAAATTCGGCGGAAATGCGTGGGAGTATGTTCCGCATTTGAAAAAATGGTACTTGCACCTTTTCGACGTCTCGCAGGCAGATTTGAACTGGGAAAATCCCGAAGTACGCGAAGAGTTGAAAGAAGTTTTACGCTTTTGGAAGAAAAAAGGCGTCAAGGGATTTAGATTCGACGTTGTTAATTTAATTTCCAAGCCCGATGAATTTATCGACGACACGCAAGGCGACGGACGCAGATTTTATACCGACGGACCGCGTATTCACGAATATTTGAAAGAGTTGGTACGCGATTCCGGCATTGACGGTATGATTACGGTAGGTGAAATGTCTTCGACAAGCATTGATAACTGCATAAGGTATTCCGGCGCCGATGAAAATGAACTTTCTATGGTCTTTCATTTTCAGCATCTCAAAGTGGATTACGCCGGCGGTGACAAGTGGGCGCTTATGCCGGCAGATATCGGCGCGTTGAAAAAGCTTTTTGAAGATTGGCAAGAGGCAATGTCGAAAGCCAATGCGTGGGACGCGCTGTTTTGGTGTAACCACGATCAGCCCCGCGCAGTTTCGCGTTTCGGTGACGACGGGAAGTATTGGAAAGAGTCTGCGAAAATGTTGGCGGCGACGATTCACTTAATGCGCGGCACGCCGTACATTTATCAAGGTGAAGAACTCGGCATGACCAATGCTAAGTACACGTCGATTGAACAGTATCGCGACGTTGAAAGTTTGAACTACTATAAAATTTTGTTGGAACAGGGTAAGACGCAGGAAGAGGCGCTGAAAATTATCGGTGAACGTTCGCGCGACAACGGCAGGACGCCAATGCAGTGGTCGGCTGAAAAGTACGCGGGTTTTTCAAATGTCGAGGCGTGGATATCTTCGCCGAACAATTACACCGAGATTAACGTTGCGGCAGAGGAAAAGGATCCCGATTCGATTTTGAATTTTTATAAAAAGCTTGTCCAAATTCGCAAGGAAAATAAAATCGTGCAGGAAGGCGACATCAGCTTTATTGAACGTGAAAACAATGACGTTATCGCTTACCGCCGCGATTTGGACGGCGAAGAGTGGATTGTACTTTGCAACTATCGCGGCACGGAGACGGCATTGCAGGATAAAAGTTTGTCGGCTTACGTCAATGACGGCTACAAAAAAATTCTCGGCAACTTTGAAGGCGTTGCGGAAAATCTGCGTCCCTATGAAGTTGTGGTATTTGCAAAATAAATTTTTGACAGATTAAATAAAAAAATCGCCGCCACCTCCAATTTCGGAAGTGCGCGGCTTTTTTGTTGCCGTAGATTACACGTCGCTAAATTAACGGCACGGCACTAAATCAAAACGTCTACAGAAAATTTTTCTTCCGTGTCGTCAACTTCATTCAAACGCTTTTCAGCGCGTTCAATCATCTTTTCAACCTTTTTAACTTCTTCTTCGTCGCACATACCATTCTGCACGCCGTCTTTGCACTCTTCCAAATCCTTTTGCAGTAGATTTAAAATTTCACGAACCTTGCTTTTCGACGTGGCGGCGGCAAGTTGGCGGGCGCGTTTTTCGGCGTTAAACGCAACTTTGCCGGTAACTTTTTCATCGGCATTAAGCGCGGCTAATCCTTCTTTTGAAATTTTCACGTCAGCAGAATTTTTAGTGTCGGCACTTTTATTTTCGTGAAGTTTTTCAAGCATCTTCGCCCACCAAGACTTTGTGTCGCGATTCACCGAAATTTTTTCACTGCGGCTTTCACTAA
>CAMJNB010000127.1 GCA_946407175.1 uncultured Selenomonadales bacterium
TCAAGCTGATATCTTCACCTTGTACCACGAAGTCCAGTGCGCCGGTATTTTTATCAAACGTCCCGTCCAAAATCACGTCCGCCATTGGTGAGGTGACGTAGAAATTTTGCAGGCGTAACCTGTCGCCTTCGTAAAAGTAATCGCCTTGCATTCCGGTTATCAAAATGCCGTGATAACTGCCGTAATGAATGTTGACGTTGCCGACGACGTTGGGATTGTCAATCGTGCCGGTGACTTTAACTTTGTTCGTAATGTTGCCGGTAATATTTTGATCCGGTGCAACCAGCGCCACGATATCTTCAACGCGGGCATTCGCCGTATCAAGTTCCAAGTCAAGCTTTTTGTCGCCGGTAAGTGCCACCGTGCCGCCGAGCATCTTCCAAATAATTTTGCCGCCCTTTTCAAGCGTGAAGTCGGTTATATTTACAGCGTCAAGACCGCCGGTAGCGTAAAGCTTAATCGAGTCGTACGGCTGTTTGAAGAGCAAACCTTTCTGACTTTCGCCGCCGCGCTGTGAATTGTCAACGGCAGAAAGTTTTAAATCAAATTGCGGCTTATCCAAACTGCCGTAAACCTTGCCGCTTACATCTGCAAGCCCGCTTACGTCAATTTGCTCATCCAATTTTCTAAGGCGGGACAAATCGACGTGAGAGGCGTAAAAGTCTAAATTCAGCGTCGACAAGTCAGCTATCGTGCCTTCAAAACCAACGCCGCCGCGATTGGGCAAAATTGCGTTGAAGTTATCGATTTTTAAAATTTTGTTGTCGTAGTAAAAAGAAGTCTTCGCGTCAATTATGTGAAATTCGCCGTAATCTGCGCGGGAGGTGTCGGCACTGCCGTAGATTTTAAGTTTCGATAAGTCAGTGCCTTCGCCGTTTAATGCAACGTCGGCAGAAATTTTGGCGCTTAAATTTAAGTCAGACCCTGCTAAGTTTAAAAGATTCGCGGCGTCAATATTTTCAGCTTTAACGTGTCCGGTATACTTTAAATTCGGCGTAGAAATTTCAACTTCACCGGTAAACCCGCCGCCGAAAGTTTCGCCTTTAACGTCAGTCACGAAAAGCATATCGTCGCCGTAGTTGAGGTGAGCAGATACATTGCTTGCCGAAATATTGTCATAAGCTACAAAGGGCGAAAAAATATCCGCCTCAACATGCGGACTTTTTGCCGTGCCGGTAAGGTGCGCTTTAAAACCTGCCGCGCCTTGCACGCCGATATTCGGGATAATCGCCGCCGGTGCAAAACTTTCTGATTCAGCGTAGATATCAAAAAAAGGCTCATCGGTATCCGTGCGAATTTTGCCGGACGCCGTCGCCTGCTGACCGTTCGCAACGGCAGAGGCGTCGAACCAAACTTCTTTTTCATTCAAAGTAACGTTGCCGCTGATATTTTCAATGTCGGTATCTTCCAACTTAACGGCGGCATTTTGTATTTCAGATTCGGCAATGTACGTTAAAACGTCGCCGCGCCTGTTTAAATAAAGTTTCGGCTTATTCAAAGTGCCATGATTAATCGTCAAGGCGTCGGGCAAAGTTCCTTCCGGCAGGTATGATAAAACGTATGGCAAAACCTTTTCCACGTCAACGGTATCAACTTTTGCCGTGACAACTTGATTTTCAAGACCTACAATTCCCGTCGCGTCGACGTGGGAACCTAAAGTTTTAGCGGCAACCTGCAAGTCAACGGCGTTTAAATCCGCGCAGTCCGCATTAGCCGCAATGTCGGTAACGGAAATATTTTTGCCGTCAAATTCCGCGTCAACGGCGCTGTCGGCAACAGTAATTTTTGCGCCGAAATTACTTTCTCCCGTGCTTTGAATCTTAATGTCCTCGACATTCCAAGAATTATCCGTACGTTTTTTTAAATTCACTTTCGCGCCTGTAACGTCAATTTCGTCGATAGCACCGGCGCCGTCATCATACAAGCTCAAAAGTTTAAAAGAAATCTTTGCCGCGTCTGCCGTAGCAATGTGTTCTGAATTTTTATCGAAAATTTCAATGTCGTGAATGGTAATGGAACTGCCTTGAAGTTTTGACCATTGCACTTCATCAACGTCAACTTTGCCGATTTTTATTTGAGTGCCGATATATTCTGACGCCTTCTCTTCGACTTTGGTAAGGGCGTCTTCAATGAGAGCCTCGCGCTGTGAATTTATGTAAAGCCCGCCGGCAATCGCAATGCCACTCAATATGCCGCCGATAACTTTTACAAATTTATTCACAAACTTTTTCCTTTCTAATTAGCTTGTAGCCGATAGCTGGTATCTCGTAGCAGGTAATTAATCACTACCGGCTAACCGCTCTTTTTCACTGCGCCGGTCTAAAAGGTTCCGCCGTTTCTTTTGATTGAGTGGGATCGAACGTCTCAACCGTGCCGCCTGTCGCAGGTTTATTTTCTGTAGTTGCATTTTCGGCAGGTTTATTATCAGCGGCGGGTGTTTCAACCTTCGTGCTGTCGTTAGTCTTACTCTCGGAAGATTTATTATCAGCGGCAGGAGTTTCAACCTTCGCTTTGTCGGCAGTTGCAGTGTCAGCCGGTTTATTTTCAGCCGGTTTACTTTCAGTTGAAGTGTTGGAATTTGCAACCGACGGTTCGTCGAAGGTAATATAATTTTCCGGCGTCATATCAATTGTGACAACCGGTGCAGGTGCATTCATTACCGGTACATCAGCATCTTCAGTAGTAACAGCCGCCTCTTCGCGTGCCTCTGCCGCAGATTTTCCGAGTTCTTCTGCCGCAACGTAGCGCGTCACGTCAATGCCTACGGGAATGCCCATTGCCTTATCAAGCGCCGCCTTAGCCGTGTTGTAGTTGTAAAGCGCGGTGTAGTAGTTTGTCTTAGCTTGCGTAACTTTATCGGAGGCGTCCATAACGTCCAAGTTTGTACCTACGCCCGCCGCGTAGCGAACCTGCGCGATATGGTAATCTTCCTCCGCACTGCGTATTGCAACCTGCGTCGTCTCAATATTTTTTTCCGCCGCGCGCAGAGTTAAAAGCGCCGATTGAATGTCAAGCTGAATGGATTCTTTCAAAATCGCGGCCTCTTCCTGCGCATTTACAAGGTTAGCCTCCGCCTGTTTAACCTGCGTTTCGGTAATGCCGCCGTCAAAAACAGCCCAAGACGCGCTTAAGCCGATTGTAAACGATTCTCCGTCAGCATTGGGTTTAAACGGAAATGAATTTGAACTTAAACCGGTTGAGGCAACGGCATTGACGCTGGGAAGGTAACCTGCCTTAGCCGAACGAATTGCGGATTCTGCGCGTTTAACGGCGTAATCAGCCGCCGCCGCGTCGGGACGATTGTCAAGCGCGTAGGCAGTGCAAGTTTGCAGGTCGACATTGTACTTGACGTGCGTTAATTCGTCTTGAGGATGAATTATCGTGTCGGCAGGAAGTAGAATGAAATTATCCAGCGTCGCAATGGCAATGTCGTAGTTATTCTGCGCTGTGATAAGTGACTGTTGCGCGTTGGCAAGGCGAACTTCGGTTGAAAGTATATCAGCCTTTGCAACGGTACCGGCGCGAAATTGTGCGTTGACGTTTTTTAAGTGCTCTTGCAAAGTGCGGACGTTATCTTCTTCAACCTTAATTAAATTTCTGCACTGAAGTATGTTAAAGTAATAAACCGTCGCCTGTTGTCGAACAGCTTGCAAAGTATTTTCAAGTTGCAAGTCGGCAGAATTTATACCGTACCGCGCGGCGATTCGCCCTTCTTTGTAAGAGGGGTTGACTTCAAGAGGTATGGAAACTGATGCCGTTTCGTTAAATCTGCGGTGCTTATCGCCGCCATAGGTTCCTGAAACTGCGGCACCCCAACCGGCACCCCATTCAGCACCCAAAGTTACTCTCGGCGCCGTCTGTCTGCGTGCATTTCTGAATTGCCAGTACGCTGATTCGCGCGAGGTGATTGACTGCTTTATTACGCGGTTATTCGCTAAAGCACGTTGTATCGTCTCGTCCAAATCCAAATTTATTTCCTGAGCCGCCTATGCCGAAAATGAGAAACTCATAATCCCCATTGCGGCAACTGCCGCCAGTTTTTTTAAGCGCAACTTTTTTAAAATACGGCTGTAAAAATTCACATTGTTTCCCTCCAATTAGACTGTTGCCAGTCTAAAATTCTTGCTTTATGCCGAAATAAGCGGCACGGTCGTCTTTGTGATTTATATCGTGCCATTCACCTAAAATATAAGTTGAGTCGGCAATTTTATACTGTGACTTCAATCTTACTTTTACGTCGTTAATGTCGTAAGCTTCGGCAGAGAATTTTAATTTATCACCCGCGTAAGCGTCAAGACCTATACCCGGTTTGCCGGCAATAATTCCTGCACGCGCGCCGAAATCTGTACCGAATTTTTTACCCGCCTGCAAATTCCATTTCGTACCGTCGCCTATATGTTCCGCGCCTACGTCCAATGAAGTCGTGCCGTCGGTTACATCAACATTAAAATTCGCCATCCAATTTGACGCGCCGCCGCTGTACATTACGTCAACAGAAGGCGTTACTTCAATTTTCGACACTTTATCGCTTGCACCTTGAACTTTACCCAAAATGTCATCTGCTCGCTCTGATATGGACCTTGCGTTACTGACGGTAGCCTTTAAATCTTCGGCAACTTTCGGGTCGCCTGCAAACTTATTCATATTTTCCGCCATACTTGCAACATTTTTGGTAGTGTCTGAAATATTTTGCAGTGTATCTTTCAAAGTTTGCGTAGTCTGTGGATCTCCGGCGAACTGGTCAATATTATTCATCATGTGTTCAACCGACGCCATACTGTTGTTCATACTTTGCAAAACGCCTTGCATTTGCCCAATCATCTGTTGAACATTCTCTTCATTTGTCGTGGCAATACGGCTCATTACTGCAGTCATGTCGTTTATGTTTTGTGACGCCTGCAACATATTTTCACTCATACCGGCAACGGATTTTTGAAATTTGTCATTGCCTACTATTTTTTGTACTTCGCCGAGCAGGTCTTCAACTTTGTTCATAACCTTGCTTAGGTTTTCAAACATACTGTTCATGCCTGCTTCTTCGACACCGAAAAGGTAATCGCCGCTTTTAACGTATTCGCCGTTATCGGTACTGGGGATTATGTTTATAAATCTTTCGCCCATTACGCCGGAAGCGGTGAACGACGCGCTGATCAAATGGTCTGCGGCAGCGGGGATTAAAAAGAAGGTATCAATGCACAGCCTTCGCCATTCATTCGCAGCCCATCTGCTGGAAGACGGCACAGACTTGTTTACGATCAAAAAGCTCCTGGGTCACA
>CAMJNB010000128.1 GCA_946407175.1 uncultured Selenomonadales bacterium
CGTACGTTTTCTGTCGCGTAAGCAGATTTGGACGGCTTTCAAGCGGCGGCATTATGAGTCGTGCGAAAATGTTTTACGATATGCAGAACCGGCAGGAAGGTAATGGATACTGACGGCGCTGACAATATGTTTTACGAACTGCCGCGATTAAGCGAATTGCTACGGCGTACTTGAAACTATTTTTTCCGCAAGTTAAAAGCGCTGATGACCTTGACAAGGAGCTTTTTAAAATTTATTGTCTTGACCGCGCTTGTCAAATGCGTGACACCATAAGAAAACAGCTTGCCCTGCTTGATGTCGAGTACAGCGGCAATGATATTCCGAAATTCGAGGTAATTTGAACTTAAGCTGATTTAAAACTTAAGCTGATTTGCATTAAGCTTATTTAAAACTTAAGCTTATTTGAAATTTGAGGTAATTTACTTGGCTAAAAAAATTTTTCACTGTATTGCTTGCGGCAAAAGTCCTCTCACCAAAAACGAAGTCGGCATAACAAAAAAACTCTTAGGCTCGAAGTCTAAGAATTTTTATTGCATTGATTGTTTGGCGAATTTTTTGGAAGTCGAGCCGCAAGATATTTTGGATAAGATTGAAGATTTTAAGAATGACGGTTGCAAACTCTTTGAATAGGAAAAACACTTTGAATAAGATTATCTACGCGGACAACGCGGCAACTACACCGATTGACGAGGACGCATTGGAATTGATGTTCGACCTGCAGAAAAATTTTTATGCGAATCCTTCTGCGGCGTATAAACTTTCGCGACCGCTGAAAAAAATTTTGCGCGAATCACGTGAAAAAATTGCCGCCTGCATTAATGCTACGCCGAATGAAATTATTTTTACGTCCTGCGGCACGGAAAGTGATAACTGGGCTATAAAGTCGGCGGTACTTTCAAATCTGCGCGAACAGCCGAATATAATTACTTCTGCCGTCGAACATAAGGCGATTTTAAATTCTTGCACGGCTATGGAAAAATTAGGTTGCACCGTTACAAAGTTGGCAGTCGACAAATTTGGTGCCGTAAATCCCGCCGAGTTGCAGGAAAAAATTTTGCCTCAGACAAAAATAATTTCCGTGATGCTTGCCAATAACGAAGTCGGTACAATTCAGCCGATTAAAGCGTTGGCAGAAATTTCTCACGCGGCGGGAAAAATTTTTCACACGGACGCAGTTCAGGCAGTCGGTCACATTCCGGTTGACGTTAAAGATTTAAACGTCGATATGCTTTCCGCCTCCGCGCATAAGTTCAACGGTCCTAAGGGTATCGGCTTTATTTACATTCGCGCAGGTTTAAAAATCTTGCCGTACATTGACGGCGGCGCGCAGGAATTTTCAATGCGTGCGGGAACTGAAAATGTACCGGCTGTTGCCGCAATGGCTCTTGCGCTTGAAAAAAATTGTCGTGACATGAATATTAATGCCGCCAAAACTTCTGACTGTGCAAAAATTTTAATCGACACGTTGAAAAAAATTAACGTCGACTTCATAATAAACGGCGGTGAAAATCGTTTGCCCGGTCACTTAAGTTTGTCTTTTAAAAATGGTGACGGTGAAACGATTATGCATCGCCTTGACTTGAAAAATATTTGCGTGTCAACCGGCTCGGCTTGCAATTCGCGGCAAGTACAAATTTCTCATGTACTTCAAGCCTTAGCCGTCAATCCGAATTACATTCGCGGGACGGTACGAATTACTTTCGGCAAGGGAAATTTATATGAAGAGGCGGAGATTATCGGCAATCAGTTGATTAAGTGCATTGCTTAAATCTCATTAAGTGCGTCTAATGAAGTTTAACAGCCGCTAAAATTTAGATTGGCAGGTTATCAATGAAAAAAATTTTACTGATTTTAATTCCCGTGCTTTTAATCGTCGCGATAGGTATCGGCGCGGTTATCGCCTTCACAAGCAGCAATAAGACTTCAAAAAATCCAATGAAAAATCTGCGCCAAAGTATCGAAAGGCACGACGCCGAAAGGTTTTATAAAATCCTTGATGTTGACGCAGTTTTAAACTCCGCCGCAGAAGAAATTTTAACCGCGCAGATTAATTCAAAGATTGACGTACTTGCCTATTCGACGCAGGAATTTAAAACCGCTTATGAAAATCTTAAGCCTGACTTTATCGACGCGGCGAAGATTGCATTGGACGAATATGTTAAGACCGGCAAGGTGACTTTAAATCCGCCGCTTTCTCCCGCGCAGAAATTTTTCAAAGACTCGGAAATTACCTCCTGCACGATAAAAAATTTTTCCAAGCCTAAGACCGAAGACAACGAAACTCATGCCGCAGTGGAATTTTACAACGCCGGTTTGAATTTTTATTTTATGCTTGACGTGACGCTTGAAAAAATTGATGACGCATGGAAAATTACCAATGCTAAGGGTTTTGAAAATTACTATTCCGGTTATACACGTGCAATGAAAAATAAGTTGGAAAGCATTAATGCGCCGATTCGTGAAGAGATTGACAGCAGTGTCAAGGTAAAAGGTTTTGAAGGCGCGGTGCATGAAGGCGACGAATACGGCTTTTCAAAAATACTGAAACTTAAAATTCGTGCTGAAATAAATTCCGAAAAGCCCATTGCGCGAATTGGCGGCAACGTCATTATCGACGGCAAGGAAGGGCGCGAAGGTTTGACGCCTTTTTCAGTCGAAGTGGCGGACAGTAAAAACGGCGTGCAGGATTTTAATGTTGACAAGGTTTTAAATCCATTCGTGCGGGAGGACGCTGACGTTATGCGTCACGGCTTGCGTAAGAGTGCGATTCACATTGAAATTACGCAACTTGACTTTGCGGACGGTACAACGCTGAAAGAGTTTGATGAGTTGCCGGAGTAAAAAAATAAAGTATATTTCATAGGGAAATTTTAACGGTAATGAATAATTCTTGACTTAATGCGTATAATAATTGAAAATATAAAATTAAAAGGAGCTGGAACAAAATGTCAGTAGAAAAAGCAAAGGCGTTTGTCGAAAAGCTTAAAACCGATTCGGCACTCGTAAAGAAACTTCAAGACGCGCAGAAAGCGTACACCGGCGATAAGTCGGACAGAGACGCGGCAATTAAAGCGATTCTTCTTCCCGTAGCGGCACAAGCCGGCTTTGAGTTTACGCTTGAAGAGTTGGAAGAGGCTTTTGGCGGTGAAAATCTTTCGGAAGAGGAACTTGAGGCTGTTGCCGGCGGTAAACAAAAACCGGATTGGCGAAATTGTGGTGGGCATCCCAGTATTTACTGATCAGAGGTAAAATTTGTGTACTACACGTTAAAGCGCGAATATATGTTACGCGGCTGGAAATTATTGCCTACAGGCGTAATAAATCGTGATACCAAAGATTTTAAATTCTTGCCGCCGAAAAAATTCGCGGTATTGAAATTTTGCAATGGGCAATTTGATTCGGAAAGCATTTTGTTTAGCGATGAGCAACGCCAAATCATGGAAGAATTGCGCGCGGAAGGTTATGTTGACGCCGGTAATAATTCTTCGACGCTTGAAGACGGTCAAGAATATAAATTTTATGAAAATCGCTTTTTAAACGCTATACATTGGTCGATAACCGGCAAGTGTAACTGTAAATGCAGGCATTGTTATATGTCCGCGCCTCAACATAAAGTAGAAGAGTTCACGCACGAACAATGCATGGACATAATCGCGCAGATGAAAAATTGCGGCATTCAACAAGTAATATTAACCGGCGGTGAAGCACTCGTACGAAAAGATTTTTGGGAAATTGTCGATGCCTTGACGGCGGCTGATATAAAAATCTCAATGATTTACAGCAACGGATTTTTGATAAACGAAAAATTTATCGCGGAGCTGAGTAAAAGGGGCTTAAAGCCGGGTTTTCAAATCAGTTTTGACGGAGTAAACGGCGGTCACGATTGGCTGCGCGGAGTTGACGGCGCGGAAAAGCTTACGTTGCGAGCCATTAAACTTTTGCGTGAAAATAATTTGACCGTAATAGTGTCATTTACCACTTACAAAGGCAATCTGTCTGCATTACGTGATACGGTAAATAAATTGGCTGAACTGGGCGTAAATCGGTTACGAGTAGCGACACTTGTTGTTGAAGGCGAATGCGAAAATATAAAAAATCAAGTTTTGTCTGACGAAGAGCTTTTAAATTTCTGTTTGGAGTACATTCCGCAATATATTGAGGACGGCGCACCTATTCCCATTAACTTGGTATCAATGTTTGAGAGTCGTAACACGTCTGAATATAAAATTCCCCTTGCGAAAATGCCGGAAGGTATTCCGAGTGAAAATTATTGCGTATGCGGGCATATGCGAAACATTATGCACCTAGACTTTGACGGCTATCTTATGCCGTGTCCGATAATGTGTTTTGATGAAAACAACAAAAAACTTTTTTCACGAATAACCGATAAAGAATTGAGTGAGTTGCTCGTTGACAAGGCGTACATGGATTTTGTAAGCACGCGGCTAAGAGATTATTTCAAGGCTAATCCTCAATGTGCGACTTGCGAATACAAAAACCGTTGCGCGGGCGGCTGTCGGGCTACGGCAATGACTGAAAATCGCGACGGCAACTTATTGGGCGTAGATAAATCTACCTGCACATTTTTCAAAGGCGGCTACTACAACAAAATAATTGAGATTTGCGATAGATTTAATCTGAAACGAATTGGCGCTTGAATCAGCATAGAGACAAGTTCGGTTGATGAGTGAAGTTAAAAGTTTGAGAATTTCTTGCGGGATAAATATCCCGTATTTTTTTTTGCGAATGAACCGGAAAAATAAACTAGCACATAATTCTTAATTCTTAATTCTTAATTCATTTAAAAATTCGGCGCCGGTTGAAATTGGGACAATCTGCGCGTCGAAAATTTTTTCAATGTCGGCAACGGTCACGTCGTCCAGAAAAACATTTTCGCCGAACTTAAGCGCGGTAGCCGGAATTAAAATCTTGTCGCGCGGTCGGTCAAACTTTTTCAGCGTGTCGATAATGTCGCCGCCGGTTAAAAGTCCCGATACATTTATTTTACTGCCGAAAAAATTATTTACTGTCGGCAAAATTTTCACGTCAAGATTAGGATTTCGTGTAACTTCTGAATCGGCAAGTTTTTTCAGCACCGTAGCAATGGAAGTGCCGCAAATGACGTCGATATTAGCTTTGAGCTTTGAGCTTTGAGCTTTGAGTTGATTGGCGTCGTTAAACTCTTCAATAAAATTTCGCGTCATGCCGATACCGTTTTCAATCTGCGGAAAGTCGTCGTAAAACTCTGCG
>CAMJNB010000129.1 GCA_946407175.1 uncultured Selenomonadales bacterium
GCGGCGTTTACGTGATTTGCACCATTTCAAATTTTAAGTTATTCAACACGCCCTAGTAGCTACAAGCTAACCGCTAAAAACTAAAAAGCCGCAGGATAAACTCCCGCGACTCTTTTTTATTTCAAGATAAATTTATTCTGACTTAACGCCGATTGAAATTATTTTACCGGATTTTCGTATTCGTCAAAGAATTTTTTGGCGCCGCCGTTAATCTCAATCGTCATACCTTCCACAGCCTGCTTTTCACTCAAGCCGGCAAATGCGGGATGCGCCGCTTTCAATTCGTTAAGGTGCGTGTAAATCGTCTTGGTAATTTGGTAGCCGAGATCGTCATTAATTCTGCTGTTGCAGACCAAAAGCGCCATAACCGAAACAGTTTGAACGTCCTCATCCAAATTGGTGTACGTGCCTTTAGGAATGGTGATTCTCTTGTAGAAGGGATATTTTTCGGAAAGAGCTTTGAAATGTTCGTCGTCAATGCCGAGAATGCGAATGGGTTCTTGTGTGGCAACGTCTTGAACTGCGGCAGTAGGAGCACCTGCGGTCAAAAATGCGGCGTCAATCGTTTTATCTTTTAATGCCTTTGCACCGGCAGAGAATGAAAGGTACTGCGGCTGAATGTCATCATAAGTCAAGCCGTACGCGGCAAGAATTTGGCGTGCATTAGCCTCAACGCCGCTACCTTCTGCACCGACTGAAACTTTTTTGCCTTTAAGGTCAGCGATTGACTTAATGCCGGAAGATTGGAAAGTTACGCATTGACAACTTTCGGGGTAAAGTGTAGCAAGACCTCTAAGCGTTTCAAATTTATATTTATTTTCATCTTTAAACATTTCTGTGCCGTTTAAAGCGTAATTGGCGATATCATTTTGTACAATGGCAAATTCAACGGTCTCGTCTTTAAGCAGGTTAATGTTTGCAATGGAGCCGCTGGTAGCTTGAACGCTTGAATGCATATTCTTAATGTCTTTGTTTAAAAGCTCGCTGATTGCGCCACCGATAGGATAATAAGTTCCTGAAGTATTACCGGTTGCCATGTGCAAAAATTGTTCCTGCGATTCTTTGGAATTACCGCCGGCGCCGCAACCTGTTAAAAATACCGCCATGCACAGCACCGCAACTGCCGCAAAAATACTTTTAAAATATTTATACATGATGTGATACCGTTACCGAGTATTTGTAAAGTTTATGTTAATCCGGTAAGTTTTATGTTAGTTTAGTAACACGTTTAATCTTAGGTTTAAGAGTAGGATAACCGCTTACAAATACCGATAAATTTTTTCCTTTCGTGATATTTGACAGAAAAAATAAACTCAATCTGCAAACAAAAAATTAACAAAATTATTTTTTGTTTAACAGACTACGTGACGGCTATAAATTCACCTCCGCCTAAATGCATTTTTGAAGTGATTGTGACGTTGCCGAGAGTTGCCGAATAACGGTTTTATTGCGTGAATTTTATCAGTTTAACCCTACCTAGTCAAGAAAGGAATATTCTGTAAAATGATAGTTATTATTAATGATAGCGCGAATTTTCATGAAAAATTTTCTTCCGAAAATCACATAAAACTAACAAATAAGACGTTGACTTTACGTGAAAGACAGTTTATAATTTTCTGAAATAAATCGAAGTGATTTTTATGGTGAACAGCCGTTTAAGAGTTGCCGAAAGACGGGGTTCAGCAAAAAGCGCCGAGAAGCCCCCGCCGCTATCGCGTGGGGAGGAAAGGCGCCAAATTCTCTCTTGATTTTTTATAGTAGTTCGTTATATTTCGGTTATCGGGCAAACGGTTGTGGCGTAAGCTTTAAGGCACCCGACTTTGTCGAAAGACATCAATGCTGCAAGTAGAAATATTTGCAGGGCTGAAGTCAACCAGCCGAACGCGGTGGCGTAAGCTAACTGCAAGTTCCCGACTTTATGCGTGGGGTAGTTGACCGGTTTAAAAGGGAGGATTGTCCGCAAAAAGGAGGGGTATTGCGGGCAGGATTAAAGAAGTGATTATTTTTTGTGAAAGGGGAAATTTGGATGAGTAAAGTTTCTGAAATGACTCGTGAAAAATGGATAATGAGCACGTTCCCGGAATGGGGTACATGGCTTGTAGAAGACATTGAAAATGCAGTTGTTCCGGAAGGTCAAGTGGCAATGTGGTGGCTCGGTTGTACCGGTATTTGGTTTAAAACTCCCGGCGGCGCTAACATTACGATAGACCTTTGGTGCG
This sequence comes from uncultured Selenomonadales bacterium, assembly GCA_946407175.1. The sequence goes on from CAMJNB010000129.1 coordinate 2,220, forward strand.
GAAACGGCAAACGTACGCACGGCGACGGCAAAATGAAAGTCGGTCACCAAATGGCGAATATGTGCGGCTGCCGCAACATGCAACCCAATCTGCGCAATGTTCCTTTCGTAATTGATCCTTTCGCCTTCAAGCAGGTTGACGCGGTACTTGCTACTCACTATCACCAAGACCATATGTCGGCAGAATGGGCGGCGCACGTCATTAACAGCGGCATGACTACCATTGAAAACGGAAAAGAAATTCCCGTACCCTTCATCGGACCGAAAAAATCCATTGAAACATGGGTAAAATGGGGCGTACCGATAGAGCGTTGCCGCGAAGTTAAACCTGGCGACAGCTTTAAAATTAAAGATATTGAAATTATTTGTCTTGACAGTTTCGATCGTACCTGTATCGTTACTACTGATTCGACGGGTCCCGATCGCGAAGAATTAACGGGGAAATGCCCGACGGATATGGACGAAAAAGCCGTAAACTATCTCTTAAAGACACCCGGCGGCAATATCTACCATTCCGGCGATTCGCACTTCTCCATTTATTTTGCGAAACACGGCAAGGATTACGACATTGACGTTGCATTCGGTTCATTCGGCGAAAACCCCATCGGCATGCAGGATAAAATGACTTCAATCGACGTACTTCGCATGGCGGAAAATCTGCAGTGCAAAGTTGTCATTCCGATTCACTGGGACGTTTGGACGAACTTCCAAGCAGACTGCGAAGAAATTAAACTGCTCTATGATTTCAAGAAGGACAGAAACGAATACAAATTCCACCCCTTCTTCTGGCAAGTCGGCGGCAAGTACACCTATCCTCAAGATAAGGACAAAATTTATTACCACCACCAGAGAGGATTCGAGGATTGCTTTGAGCATCCGCAGAATATACCGTTCCGCTCCTGCTTGTAATAATGTTTTAATTGCTTGTAATAACGTTTTAGGCTTTTGTTTTGATAATTATTTACGCAATTTGCGGACGGCATAATCTGCGCGACACAAACTAAGCTTAGAAAAATTCAGTGTTAAACGGTAAAATGCCATGAAAAATAATCAGTCAACGATACAAAAGCGTCGAGAAGATATTCTGCAAATGCTTGCGGAAAAAGGCGGAGCTACTATTCGAGATATTGCAAAACTGTACAAAGTTTCGGAAATGACTGTTCGGCGCGATTTACAGCTTATGGAAGATCGCCGGTTAGTCTATCGCACTCACGGCGGAGTAGTTTCGTGGGGAAATATTCACGGAACTACTCTGTTCAATGAGGCGATTATGAAATGGCGTGATTTAATATCAAGATATGCGGCAAGGTACATTGAAGACGGTGATTCGCTTTTCATTAACGGCAGTAGAATTGCACTAAATATGCTGAAGTACGTGGATAATAAAAAAGTCTTCGTCTACACGAACAACGGCTGGGCAATAGGTGAAAAATATTCGGACGGCATTACGGTTTGTCTGACCGGCGGAGAAATGAGAAACCGCGTTATGATAGGTGATTATGTAATGAGGAATCTCCTTTCCGTGACGGTTGAAAAAATTTTTATCGGTTGCGCGGCAGTTTATGACGACGGCGAATTTCGGTACGATATCCCTACGGAAATCGGCATAAACGAATCAATGATAAGCAGGACGAAAAGCGATAAAGTCTACGTTTTGGCTGACCATACCAAATTGCAAAAACGCGTTGACAGAGAAAATTCTTACGGTAGCAGCAGGTACGAAAAGAAAATTGTATTGGTAACGGATGAAGAGGCAGACAAAACAATTTTGGAAAGTCTAAGAAAACACGGAATAGAAATTGTTATAGCTTCGTAGCAGTAAAAATCTAAAAAGAAGAGAGGGAATTAATTTAATGCTTAAGGAATTAGTTGAAAAAGGCAGATATTCATTCCACAAAGGTTTCAGTGATTGGCGTGACGCGGTTCGTGCCGCTTGCCAACCCTTGCTTGATCAAGGCGCAATTAAGCCGGTTTATCCTGACGAAATTATTAAAAAGGTTGAAGAACTCGGACCGTACATTGTCATTGCACCTAATCTTTGCATTCCGCACGCGCAGGAAGGCGTTGGCGTAAATGAAACGGCAATGTGTTTTATGCAGACGGAAGAGCCTGTACATTTTGATCCTGATGATCCCGACAAGGACGCGCGTGTTTTTGTAGTTTTGGCATCGACAGATAATAACATTCACCTTCAAAATTTGGCATTACTCGTAGAAACTATGTCCGATGAAGAAAAGTTCGCTAAAATCCTTGAAGCAAAGACTCCGGAAGATCTCGTAAAGATTGAAGAATAATGCTTAAGCCGATTGATGATTCGGTTAATTATTCCTGAATAAGGGAGAGGATTTTATGGAATTTTTACTTGATATATGGGGGTTTTTCCAAAACAACATACTGACTAAGCCGCAATTCTTCATTGGATTTATCGTATTGGTCGGTTACTTACTTCTCGGTAAACCGATTCACGAATGTATTGCAGGTTTTATCAAGGCGACGGTCGGTTACATGATTTTGGGCGTTGCATCGGGCGGCTTGGTAGGAAACTTCCGACCGGTGTTGGTAGGCTTGAAAGACCGTTTTGAACTTTCGGCGGCGGTTATAGACCCGTACTTCGGACAAGCGGCGGCGCAAATGTCGGTTGAAAATGTGGGACGTTCATTTTCCATGATGATGTTGGTATTATTGCTTGCTTTTACAATGAACATTTTGCTGGTTCTCTTCCGCAAGTACACCAAAATCCGCACGCTGTTTATCACCGGTCACGTCATGGTACAGCAATCGTCAACGGCATTATGGCTCGTTCTCTTCTGTTTCCCTGAATTGCAAGACCCTCAAGTCGTCGTAATGCTCGGTATCTTGTTGGGAACTTATTGGGCGGTAGGTTCCAATCTTACCGTTGAACCGGTCGCAAAACTTTCTGAAGGCGGCGGCTTTGCAACAGGTCACCAACAGATGTTCGGTATTTGGATAACGTCAAAAATTGCAGGAAAAATCGGCGATCCGAAGAAATCCTTAGA
>CAMJNB010000130.1 GCA_946407175.1 uncultured Selenomonadales bacterium
AAATCATAAAAAATCTTAACCACTTGTAAAAATCCAAATTAATCAACACGCCCTAGTAGCGATTAGCAATTACCGGCTACAAGCTACAAGCTAAAAGGGAGGTAATTCAATGTCAACTGCAGTTGAAACTGTTAAAAATATTATGAACGTCTTGAAAAAATATTCGCAAGACGACTCGGAAATAGGCGTTATTGCACTCAACGATGCAATAAGAACTACTACAACATTTTCAAGCCTTGACGAGGCAAAAAAAGACCTCGTCGCAAGATTGGAAGACACTGAAACTTATCCCGACAGTGATACGCGGCTTAAAGAGGCTACGGGTATGGTACTTGTTCCCCCAGTTACAAACGCACTTAACGACCCCGCCAACCAAGATTTAACCGAAATGAGTGTTAACATTGAAGTCGATCCTAACGCAGACACGGGCGCAATAAGCGGTTCAAATGCCGGCGGCTCAACTGTCAAAAATGCTAATGACATTGTTCCGGAAGATGATGTCGATTTATCGACATTGCCGTTGCCTGAACCCGGTTCAACTACGCCTATCACTTACACCGGCGAGGACGGCAAAACTTTTACTTTTTACGTTAAATGGCCGGATAGTTTTACAACTCTTGTTCACGGTTACAACCTTTCAAGCATTGAAGAAATGGATTCCGGACTTGTGGACAGCAGAAATTATGTTGACCTTGCACAATTTAATCCCGATGACAGCTACACTTACGTTAAAACTAATGACGACGGTTCAACAGAGACGGCAACTTATCCCACTTACGGAACGATAATTCAAAGAATGTCAACAGTTTTAAAAGGTTTGAATAATTATTGGCTCAAAGAAGGCGCAAAACTTGATTATGATTCTCTCGGATTGGCGCTTGACGGGCAGACTATTGAAATAATTTTTATGGGCGGAAGTTTTTACGATCTGCCTGCTGCTCTTACTTTTACGATTAGACAAGATACTCTTCCGGAGAATCAACTTGCAATCAGCATAAATGTGACTGCATCTGAAAATTATTGGGATCCTTCTGATCCAAACGGCGCAATGATTCAGCAATCAGATTATGAATCAGGCGAAAAATCACTTCATATTTCACTACCTGCCTCTTATTTGGATCGCTTAATTGCTCATGAATTGGTTCACGGCGTTATGAATGCGACCGGTACACTCAAAAAAGGTATGCCGCAATTTTTCACTGAAGGTATTGCAGAAGTTGTTCAGGGCGAGGATGATTTTGTTGGCAAATATGTAGATTTCATCCAAGAGCTCGTGGCGTCACCGTCGCTTTTGAAAGAGGCACTCGGACTCGGGCAAGGTACCGGAAATAGCTATGCTTATCCTGCAGGAAATATGTTTATGAGGTTCATTGCGAAACAAAATCTTGACGTTACGCCGCTTATAGGTGATTCGTCTCAATCTGAAACTTTCAACTACGCCACAAAAAGCGCGGTTATCACTAACTACGACGAGAATGACTCGATTAATTTTAACAAAGACGTTGAAGATTATTCAATTTCAGATGCCTTCAATGATTTTCAAATTGAATCGGAAAATGACGGAATTTTGGCAGTGCGCAACACTCGCGGCAAGCTTATGACTTTAAACACGCCGGAAGGTACAAAATATGCATTTATGGCGCCCAATTCTACAGACCTTGACGGCAGAAATATAAATGGCGGAAATAATTTTGAAATACTTTTTGGTACCAATTACGAAAATGACGTAGTTCGCGCAGGAAATGCCGGAAGTTATCTTTGGGGCGGTCTGCACGGCAATGATGAACTTTTCGGCGGCGCAGGGCAAGATACTTTCGTTTATAAATTTAATGACGACCACGACAACTTTCAAAATGTCGAAAGTCAGGACATCATAAATTTTGGCGATATGACGCTTGATAAAATTGCCAGCGCTCAGTTTACGGATTACGGTTCGTACTTCAGATTTACGGACGGCGGCAGTTTAATCATTAACGGTCAACCTTCTACCTTCATAGTGGAAGATGACAATTCCAAAATTACTACATACCGCGCAGATTATCAAAATAAAACTTGGAAATTAGCGGGTAGCTAGTAGCGATTAGCAATTAGCAATTAGCGATTAGCAATTACCAATTACCAATTACAAGCTACAAGCTAACAGCTAAAAAATAAAAGGGAGGTTTTTCAATGGCAACAGCAGTTGAAACAATTAAAAATTTTATGGGCGTCCTGAAAAATTATTCGCAGGAAGGCACGGCGCAGGTAGGACGCATTGCGCTTGACAACGCCGTAAGGCAAGTGAGTATGTACAGCTCGCTTGCTGACGTTGTTGAAAAGTTGGAAGAAAAGCTGGCGGACACTAAAACTTATCCCGACACGAATACGCGCTTGCAACAGGCTACCGGCATGGTACTCGGCGCAGAAGGTAATTACAGTGTCGACACCGGCGCAATTACCGGTTCAAATGCAGGCGGCTCAACCGTCAAAAATGCGCAGGACATTGTACCTGAAGGTAACGTAGATTTGTCAACCATGCCGTTACCGGAGCCCGGCTCAACCACGCCTATAACTTATACCGGCAGTGACGGCAACACGTTCACTTTCTATGCGAAGTGGCCTGACAGTTTTACTACCGTTGTCGACGGCAACAAAGACGGCACTGAAAAAAATTTAGCCCGCATTAAAGACGCAAGATATAAACTTGACCTTAACACGGTTGACGCAAACGGCTACTACGAAGTTACGGAAAAAAAAGATGACGGTACAACCAAAACTAATAAATCTCCCACGTATGGGCAGATGAAAAACGGCATTACCACCGCGATTAGGGGTCTTTACAATTACTGGCTTGCCGAAGGCGCAAAACTCGACTATGATTCACTCGGACTTGCCTTGAACGGTCAGACGATTGAAATTGCATTTATCATGGGTAAAGCTTTTGAAGGGTTGTCGGCAATTACTTATGGCAATCGCGAGGACAGCTTGCCTTCTGACCACATTTTCCTTACGATTAACCTTTACAATTACGGCTTAATGAGCCCTACAGACCCTAACGGTAATACCGATTACAACGGCGGCGGGGAGTCGATTTACTTGGATCGCGTTGTTGCTCATGAATTGGTTCACGCCGTAATGGATGCAACGGGTACATTAAAAAATAATATGCCGCAATTTTTCACCGAAGGTATCGCCGAGATTGTAGAAGGCGACGACGATTATAATTCCGACCAGCGCAATAACGTCATTACGCTTGTGAACAATTCCGACACGTTGAAGGCGGCTTTAAATTTTGAGGAAGGCACCGGCGCACAGTACGCTTATCCTGCGGGACATATGTTGCTTAGGTTTATTGCGAAACAGAGCCTTGACGTTACGTCTCTTGTAGGCGATAATTCGCAAGGACAAGTTTACAGCTACTCAACGCCTGACGCGGTTATCACCAACTACAAAGAAAGCGATTCGGTAAAATATCCGAATTATATCGGCAACGCATGGACTACCAGTACATTAAATGATTTGGTTGTAAAAGAAAATACCAATAACGACGATGAAAACCTTTTGATTCTGCGCGACGTAAGAGGCAAGCTTGTAACCTTGAATACGCCCGGCGGCAATGCCTACGCTTACATGGCGCCGAATGCTACGGAAATTAACGGCAATAACTTTGAAGGCGGCGTTCGCTTTGAAATTTTGTACGGCGCTGATTATCAAAATGATATCGTTCGCGCAGGTAATGCAGGTTCGCAACTTTGGGGCGGCATTCGCGGCAATGATGAACTGTTCGGCGGTAACGGCGAAGATACTTTTGTTTACTTCTGGGACGGCGGTCACGACAATTTCCAAAATGCCGAAAGTCAAGACATTGTTTTATTGAGAGAGATGTCGCTTGACAACATTTCCGCCGCGATGTTCACGGATTACGGCTCTTACTTTAAATTTAATGAAGGCGGCTCCCTTGTAATTAACGGTCAACCTTCAACCTTTGTTTTTGAAAATTCTACCGGCAGTACTACGATCTACAAAGCGGATTATCAGAATAAAGTTTGGACACAAGCGTAATTTGGAGCTTAGAGCTTAGAGCTTTCAGCTTAGAGCTTAGAGCTTTCAGCTTTCAGTATTCTAAAAATTGACACCGCGTCGTACTCACAAGGTGCGGCGCTTTTTTTATTGCACAAATTCAATTAAAATTATATAATTCACAAAATTCATTTGAAGGTGGAATTTTTATGGCAACAGCTGTTGAGACCGTAAAAAAATTTATGAACGTCCTTAGAAATTATTCCGGCGAAAATTCGCAAATCGGACGTGTGGCGCTTGATGACGCGGTAAGGCAAGTGACGAAGTTCAATTCGCTTGAAGACGCTGTGACTAAGCTTTTAAAGACGATGGGAGATACTGCAACCTATCCCGATACCGATACGCGGCTTAGAGAGGCTACCGGCATGGTTCTCGGCGCAGAAGGTAATTACAGCGTCGATACCGGCGCTATCACCGGTTCAAATGCCGGCGGTTCAACCGTTAAAGACGCGCAGTGGATTGTACCGGAAGGCGATAACACCGTAGATTTATCAACCTTGCCACTTCCTACGCCGGGTTCAACCACGCCTATAACTTATACCGGCAGTGACGGCAACACGTTTACTTTCTATGCAAAGTGGCCTGACAGTTTTACTACAATTGTCGACGGATTAAAGGAAGGCGCGGAAGATTATATCGGCAGAATGAAGGATTTGCGCTACCGTTTAGATTTAAACACGTTTGACGAAAAAGACCACTACGAATTTGCGGTTACAACTTCCGACGGCACGACTGAAACTCTTAAATCTCCCACGTACGGGCAAATGAAAAATTCCATTATCACTTCGCTTAAAGGTATGTACAATTACTGGCTTGCAGAAGGCGCCAAACTTAACTACGATTCTCTCGGCATGGCGCTTAACGGTCAAACGATTGAAATTCTTTTCTGCGCGGGCGGTGAGTACAATGAATTTGCTGCAGACACCGAGTCGCTTCGTTTAGACACGTTGCCGGATGATAAAATTCAAATCGGAATTTCGCTGTACGCTTGCGGCGACATGGACCCTACCGACCCAAATGGAAAGAGTACTAACTCCGAAGGCAAGGTAAGAATGTATTGGGATCGCATTATGGCTCATGAATTGGTTCACGCCGTAATGTTTTCAACCGGCACGATTAAAAAT
>CAMJNB010000131.1 GCA_946407175.1 uncultured Selenomonadales bacterium
GCGTTCAAAAACTTTTTCCTGCGTCTCACTCAAACTAATTCCCCCTTAGAAAAGTTTACAAAAAAATTCCACTTTGACAGTGGAATTATACATATTTTTATTGAAAACGTAAACAGTATTTAGCTTTTAGCTTACAGCTTTCAGCTTTCAGCCGGTAGCTGATAACTGCTCAAAAATATCGTAGCCACTACAATCGCGATAACAATTAACGCCGCGAAAAAATCTGCGCGTTGAAATTTTAACTGCCGAAAATGCGTCCTGCCTTCACCGCCGCGATAACACCGAGCCTCCATTGCAAGCGCCAATTCATCTGCGCGGCGAAAACTCGAAAGAAAAAGCGGCACCAATACCGGCACAAAATTTTTCAGCCGATTAATTATATTGCCTTCGTCAAAATTTGCACCGCGTGACTTCTGCGCCTTAATAATTTTGTCAAGCTCCTCAATCAGCGTCGGAATGAACCTAAGCGCAATAGTCATCATCATTGCAAATTCGTGAGCCGGTACGCCGATTTTTTTCAGCGGCGACAAAAGTTTTTCAAGCGCGTCAGTAAGCTGTATCGGCGACGTTGTGAATGTTAAAAGACTTGATAACGCTATCAGCAGTATTAACCGCAGGCTGATAAGTACGCCGAATTTTACGCCTTCGTCCGTTATTTTAAATGTTCCCAGCTCTGCCAAAACTTCGCCGTCGTGCGTGAAAAGGTGAATAAAAAATGTAAACGCGACAATTATTATTACCGGCTTGAGAGATTTTAAAACTGTGACAAAGGGAATTTTGGACATAAAAATTACGGCGCAGGTAACGGCACTTAAAAATATATATGCTGCCGCGCCGTCCGCGCAGAATATCACTATCATCAATACGAAGAGTGAAATTATTTTTGTACGCGGGTCAAGTTTATGTATTACCGAGTCTTCGGGAAAAAATTGTCCAAGTGTAATGTCTTGTAACATTTTAGTTAAGAGTTAAGGATATCTCAAAGCTCAAAGCTCTAAGCTCACTTCCTCGCATTTTTAGCCGCTCTGCCGCGCGTCACTCTGTCAAGCACGGCTTTTCTTAAGCGAATACTTGACGGCGTAACTTCTACAAGTTCATCGTCGTTAATATACTCCAGCGCCTGTTCAAGACTCATAACCTTAGGCGGCACAAGTCTTATCGCTTCATCGGACGCGGACGAGCGCATATTGGTAACGTGCTTTTGCTTGCAGGGATTTATGTCAATGTCCATTTCGCGTGAATTTTCGCCGACAATCATACCTTCATAAACTTTTTGATTCGGCTCAATGAACATTATCCCTCTGTCCTGCAGATTGAAAATGCCGTAGCCCGTTGTAAGTCCTTCTTCAAACGCAACTAAACTGCCGCGATTACGTCCCGCGATATCGCCTTTGTACGGCGCGTAGCTGTGAAAGACGTGGTGCATAATGCCGTTGCCCTTCGTGCTGGTTAAAAGTTCCGAGCGAAAACCGATTAAGCCGCGCGCAGGTATCAAAAAGTTTATTCGCATATATCCCGCAACTTCCGACATATCAACCATTTCAGCTTTACGCCTGCCGAGAATTTCCATGACGGTTCCCATAAATTCCTGCGGCACTTCGACAGTCAAGCTTTCAATCGGTTCAAGCTTTTTGCCGTCAATAATTTTATAGACAACCTCCGGCTTGCCAACCTGCATTTCGTAACCTTCACGGCGCATTGTTTCAATCAAAATGGAAAGGTGCAATTCGCCGCGCCCGCTGACTTTGAAAACGTCCGCCGAATCAGTTTCCTCAACACGCAAGGCAACGTTAGTCTGCGCCTCTTTGAAAAGTCTGTCACGAATATGGCGGCTTGTCACGAACTGACCTTCACGTCCGGCAAAAGGACTTGTGTTGACGCCGAATGTCACGCTTAATGTAGGTTCATCAACACGAATGCCGGGCAACGGTTCAGGTTTTTCAACGTCTGCAATGGTATCGCCTATTGACACGTCACCAAGTCCCGTGAGCGCTACAATTTCGCCCATTGACGCTTCGTCTACTTCAACGCGGTTCAATCCGTCGTAGGTATAGACCTTGCCGACTTTCGCTTTTTTGGTTTCGTGTTCACTTATCAGCGCGACGACTTCACCGGCTTTAATCTTGCCGCGATGTATTCTTCCTATCGCCAGCTTGCCTACGTATTCATTCGCCTCAAGCGTGGTAACAACCATTTGCAAAGGTTCATCGGGTTCACCTTCCGGCGAGGGAATTTCTTCCAAAATCGTATCAAGCAACGCTTTTAAATCCTTCGTGTTATCGTCTATAGATTTTTTTGCAATGCCGATTTTTGCGGAAGTGTAAATGACGGGAAAATCCAGTTGCTCATCATCTGCGCCGAGTTCCATAAAAAGTTCCAAAATCTCGTCATTAACTTCATCAATGCGTGCGTCTGGACGGTCAATTTTATTTATGACGACAATGGGTTTAAGTTTGTGTTCAAGGGCTTTACGCAGGACGTAGCGCGTCTGTGACATAACGCCTTCAAATGCGTCGACAAGCAAAAGTACGCCGTCCGCCATATTTAAAACGCGCTCAACTTCGCCGGAAAAATCGGAATGTCCCGGCGTGTCGATAATATTTATTTTGACGCCGTTATAAAATATCGCGGTATTTTTGGACAGAATAGTAATGCCGCGTTCACGCTCCAAGTCGTTTGAATCCATTACTCTATCTGCCACTTGTTCATTTTCACGAAACACGCGCGCCTGCTTTAAAAGTGCGTCAATAAGCGACGTTTTGCCGTGATCTACGTGCGCTATTATTGCCAAATTTCTGATGCCGTCATTTTTTACCATTACAAGGTGTTCCCTTCATTTAAATTAGCCGTTAGCTTGTAGCTTTTAGCTGTCAGCTAATGGCTAATCGCTAATTCTAAGCAAAGGTAATTTGTTTGTCAAGATTAGCTGGTAGCGGTTAGCTGGTAGCAGCTAATGGCTAATTGCTAATCGCTAATTCGTCCACGTCGCCGAGTTGCGGTCGTATTTGTATGAACTGCCGTCGGCAAGCATAACCTTAGGCGTATCAGCACCGTTTATAGTGAGACTGCCTGCCGAGAAGTTTAATTTCACGCCGCTTTGAAAATCTTCAAAAGACGCAATGTCGCCTAAGTTAATGTTGTACAAATTCACGCTGTCGGCACCGTTGGCATTGTCGATAACGTCATTGCCTTCGCCGAGCCCGTACCAAAACATATCGGCACCGTTGCCGCCGGTCATAACGTCATTTGAGCCTGATTCGCCGCCCCACATACTGGTATTGTTACTGCCGGCAATAATTCTGTTGTCAAGGTGATTACCCGCCAAAACATTCTGCGCGGTAGAATTTGCGGCATTGATAGCGTTAATGTTAATAAAATGCCCGTCGGTAAGAAAAACGGTTGACCTGCCTGCCGAATCATAAATTGAAAGCGTATCTTCATTGTTGCCGCCGAGATAGTATGAATTTTTATCGTAGGTGAAATTATTTCCACTATTGGTGTTGCCGATTTTAACGCCGATAGGATTTCTGCCGGTATTGGTGTATTGAACCGAATCGTTTATGTTACTGCTGTCAAGAGCTACCGACATAGTGCCGCCGTCTTCTGAAATTATTGCAAGGTCGTTACCTGCGCGGTTGACGTTAAAGCCGTCCATAATCGTCAAAACGTCGCTGTTATCGGAAGTGCCGGTAGTGAAATTGCGTACCTCGTCATTGCCGCCGCCTTTTGAATACCAGAACATATCGCGCGAATCGCCGCCGATTAAAATATCGTTGCCGCCGGAGCCGCCCCATACGCTTGTACCGTTTGAACCAGCCGTTATTGTATTGTCATTGCTGTTACCCGCCAAAATGATACTGCCGGTGAGTTGCGCGGCGTCAATGGTCAACGTATTTGCATTGGCGTAGTCACTTACTCTGTCTTTGATAAGGTTTCTTTCACCCAGCCAAATATCTTCCGTGAAGTCGCCTTTAACCGTCAAAGTCTTGCTGTCACTGCTGAAAGTCGCACTGCCGCCGTCAATGGTTGACTGCGTCGTAGTTGTTGACGTGTCAGTAGTGGTAGAAGTGGAGGTATCGGTAGTGGAAGATGAATCGCTTGAAGAATCGGGGTTAACTTCGGTTGAAGGGTCTCTACCTGCCGCCGCCTGTTTTGCCAAGTACCTAAGCACCATGTAACCTGCCGCGTAAGTATTCGTGCCACTGCCGCTGAATGCCGTTTGCAATGACGTGGAATTGGACGCCAAATTTTGTATCCTGTCGCGGCGTTTGTCATCAATGCCATGAACCAGTTCCGCCGAACCTTCTTTGAAAACTACGGGGTAATCGTTGTAGTAGTCGTAATTCGCCGCCATAACCGCATGAACCATTTCATGAGCAATCGTCCTGTCAAGGTAGTTTAAAGCGCTTGTGCCGCCGGAGCCGTTGGGGTCTGACGTGTCGATACTGTCATAGTAGTTCATGTTGATTTTCATATGAAGTTCGGTACATTTTTGCGTGGTGCTGTACGATACAACCGCCATTCTGCCATCGGCGCTGTTGTAAAATGTCACGTCCATTTCTTTGACGGTCGTACCGGCTTCATTAAAGTTCATGCCGAAAGAATCATTGATAAGATTTAGCGAAGAATTTATCCACCACGTATAAAGCGCACCTACGATAAATTTTTGGCTGTCGGTAAGCGTGTCAAGTTCCGGCACCGTGACTTTTAAACCTTGAATTGTAAATTCGTTGGACGAAGGATAGGTAATGGAGCCTGATTCTGGGACAATGCTTTCCGCAGTTTTGGTAATGCCGCTGCCTGCGTCCGAGCCGGTAATAGCGCCGGTGTCGTCATTGTCCAATACAATGTCGCACATATCCTTCAAAAAGCCGGTGTAGTCGCCGTTGTACGCTTTACAGTCTTTCACCATAGTTTGAGTGAGTTCAGACCAACTGCTGAATTTTGATACGCCTTTAACTGCCGCGTCAAGAGCCGCCGTGCCCTTTAAAGACGTGCTGTCCAATATCTTCGTAAAATCTTTTATAACATTTTGCGCCGTCGCCATAAATTTTCATCTCCTGAAAAAATTTATACAAATTTATTATCGAGTAATTTACATTCTACTATAATTTTACGCAAAAGTTAAGATTTTATCCAAACAAGGCGAGAATACCCCCGCTTCCATAAGCGGCGGGATGAAT
>CAMJNB010000132.1 GCA_946407175.1 uncultured Selenomonadales bacterium
TGCACGGCTTTATCTCTTCCGAAATCAGAAATCTTAATAAAGAGATTGAAAATATTATTTCCGACGACGTTGCCGACGCCGAACAAAAAATTAATCGTGACATAAATGACTGCACGACGCCGGAATCTGTAGAAATTGTGCGAAAAGCGCTTAATCAAAAAATTTCGCGCGAATATCAGCGAATCGGCGGCAATGCGGTTGACTACTGCAAAATTTCTTTTCAAAGTTTGTACCAGCTTGTAATGGAGCGCGTCGAAGAATACAGCGGCATTCGTGCAGTTAAAACCGACGGAGATTTTCAGTTAAGCGCCATTCCGACTCAACAGAAAACTTTTCAAAGTGAAAATTCGCTTGAACGTTTGAAAGCCGAGAAAATTTCTCTGCAAGCTAAACTTTCCAATGAACGCGAAAATTTACGCACGGCAAATTCAAATGTCCGCAGTCAAGAAAGTACCGTCAGCAATTTAAATTACGAAGTCAACAGTACTCAACAAAGAATTTCGCAAAAACAAAGTGAAATTCGGCGTATGGGTTCACGTCCCGAAGCAAGGTATGAAGATGTTCCCGTTAAACGCGACGGCTTTTTCGGTTCAATTTTAGATATTTTTTCAACGAAGTACAAGCAAGACCCAGACGACAGCGCGGGTAGAGAATGGGACGCGGAGCAGAGACGTTTGCAGACGGCGCAAAATTCCCTTTCGCAACAGCTTGACGAAACGCGGCGCAAAAAGCAGGCGGCACAAAATATTTTGGACAGACACAGGCAAAATGCTCAAGACAGCGCGGAAAAAATTCGGCAAATGGAACAGCGCCTTAACAATCTTGCCGAACAGGAGCGGCTTGAAAGTATGCGTTTTGAAAAGGAAAAGACGCTTGCCAAAGAAAATTTTGTTCGTATGTGCAAAAATCAACTGCGCGAAAATGTCACAAAATATTTTCACGGTGACGACGGCGCGATAAAACAACTTTCTGACGAAATGCGTAAATGTACGGCGGAAGGTGAACGTAAACTTTTGGCGGAGGCTGAAACTGAATTTAATCGCAGTATCGAACAGAAGTTAAATGAACTTGAACAGGCGCGGCTTGGCAATATGTCCGTGTTGCAGAAAAAAATTTACGGTATGGAACAAACTAAAAATAATCTTGAAAACTACGTCGAGCAAATGGAGGACGTTTTGGCATGAGTAAAAATGAACATTTGGCGCGGTATGAAGAACGTAAAGAAAAAATTATTTCGTTGCTCACCGATACCGCCGAATACCTGCGCGAAAATGAAAATGTTGATGACGCCGAATCAATGATTAAGCTGAAAGTTGACATTGAAAAAAATCTTTTCAGCGTGGTTTTAATCGGCGAATTCAGCGTCGGCAAGTCCACATTTCTTAACGCGCTTATGCATCGCAGAATGTTGCCTTCATTTAAAAAGGAAACTACGGCGACGGTAAATTTTCTGCGTCACACTTCGCAAGCGCCGCACGGTGAAGCCGGCATTGTCTATTACCGCGACGGTACGACAAAAAATTTGCCGGATTTGGACGTAAAGACCATTGAAAAATTTGTCAGCACCAAAGGCGACACGACGGCAGGCACTATCGCCCAAACGGTTGAAAAAGTCGATTTGTTTTTGGACAGCAAATTTTTACAAGATGGCGTAATGTTGGTTGACAGTCCCGGTCTTAACGGCATAACAGAAAATCTTGAGGCGATAACGCGGCGGCAAATTAAAGAATCTCACGCCTGTATTTTTATGTTCAGCACGGATCATCCAGGTACAAAGACTGAATTTGAAATTCTGCGCGACCTTCGCACCGAGTGTAACAGTATTTTTATCGTGCTTAACAAAATTGAAGAGATTAAAGCCAGTGAAGGTGAAACTGTCGACAGCGTCATTGAACATTTGAAAAATAATTACGTAAAACAATTTCCCGACGCCAAGTTACCGGAAATCTATCCTATCTCCGCCTACACCGCACTTGCCGCACGCGATAAAAATGTTCCCATTGACCGTGACGAAGGTAAAGCTAAAAACGCCGCCTATTACGCCGGACTTGAAAAAAAATCGCGCCTTGAAGATTTTGAAGACAGGCTTTTCCGCTATCTTACAGAAGGCGAAAGGACTCGCGAACAGTTAAGCGAGCCGGTTAATAAAGTCAGCAACACATTGAAGTCTGAACGTGACAATTTGGACGAAAAAATTAAAGTGCTTGAAGAATCGCGCAGTACCGCAGATTTGGAGCAACAAAAAATTGCACTTGAAGAGGGAATCGCCAATCTGCAAAAAGAGCGGCAGTCTTTAACCCGTCCCGTCAATGAACGTTTTCAAAAGGCGTTGCGTGACTTCAAAGATAAAATCAGTGCGCGTTGTTCAAATATTTGCAGTCACCTTGAAAGTGCGGCTGATGAAACTGAAACGCTTGACGAACTGCAAGACTTTGCCGCCGATTTGCCGGACAATTTGAAAAGGCAGTTCATAAACCTTTCACAGCGTTTGGAAGACGACCTGCGCGAAGAATTAATGTCCGTTGCCGATGAGAGCGTTGAATATTTTGACGGTTTGCAGGAAACTTTGTCGAACGTAAGCGGCGGCGAACTGAAAATTTATAATCGCGAAATGAAATTGACCGTTGCCGAAATCGGTAAAAATATGGAGACAATGGCACGTGAATTTGACGCAAAACGCCGTGAAATGGAGGCACTTGAAAATGAAATCGGTGACGCCGAATTAAACCGCGCCAAAGCACGCAAGCTTGAACGGCAGAAAGAAAATTTACAAAATCAGCTCAGAGAAATTGCCGACCGTAGAAATGCCGTGTTTGATAATTTTGTTCTTCCTGCCGTCGAATATAGACAGCGCAAAGTAAAAAAATTACGAGATCGCAGAGGTATTTTGGGCTGGTTTGCTCAACAGTATGTGGGCAAAAAAGAATATGAGGATATTGAAGAAAGTGTGGATCGTACGGCACATGATGAAGCGCAGAAACAACGTGACGAAATTTTAGGCAGTATTAATTCGGAACACGCAGAACTTATCAAAGAAATGTCGCGCTATGCAAGTACCGATACCACGTCAAGTGAAGAATTTGACGCCGAAATACAGCGCAAATCCCGCCAGCTTGAAAAAATGAATGCAGACTACAAAGCCGAAGTTGAAAAGTACATGGCAGGTATGGACGCGGACGCCGCCAAAGCACGGAAAAAAATTCTGCGCGAAATTAAATCTTACATGGAAGAATTTACCGACGAAAACATACAGAGTATAAATAAATATCTTGCCGGTACCGAAAGAAAAATGTTCTACTCGGTGAAAGCCGTAATTGAATCCCGCGTCAACGCAGAAATTGAACGTCAGAAGAAAAAGTTGGATATGCTGATTGAGGACAGTAAAGCGTCCGACACCGCACGCGATGAAAAATTACAAAAAGCAACGGCGGCAAAGGAACGTGTTTCGGAACTTCTCGGACGTGTCGCGGAATTGGAAGTTGAACTCGATGAAATGACTGACCAAATTGCGGAGGGGGCATAGACTTTGAACGATAAAACTTTTTCGGCGTTAAATGCGGCGTTGCAGGAACTTAATGACGTAAACGCGCTTGAAGACATTCAATCTATAAAAGAGCGCGTCGAATCGGGAAATTTTTTCGTCGCATTTATCGGACAATATTCCGCCGGTAAATCTTCGCTGATAAATAACCTGCTCGGTCGTCAAATTTTGCCCGGCGGCAGAATTGAAACTACGCCGATTTTAACCTATATCAGCTACGGCGAATCGGAAGGCGGACGCCTGTTTTATCTTGACGGCAACACGGAAGATATTGACCTTGATACGGTTATGGACATAACGCAGAGCAACAAAGCCGCGCGTAAGATTGAGGAAATTGAGCATATGGAAATTTTTTTGAATGAACCTATGCTTGCCGCAGGAATGATTTTGCTTGACACGCCGGGTATAAACACTTTAATCACGCGGCACGAACAGCTGCTGGCAAATTCAATGTCTCTTGCATCAGCCGTAATTTACGTGACAAGCGGAGCGCCTTCCCGCGTTGACGTTGAAAAGTTGCAAAATTTTGCCGCGCACGGTTTTCCCCTTTCCTTCGTCCGCACGCACTGCGATGAGATTAACGAATGGGAAGAAAGCTACAGTCACGTTGTAAATTCCGACAAAAAAGTTTTAATTGACTGCGATTTAATGAATGCGTTGGAGCAATGCTTTTTCGTGTCGAATATTACCTGTTCAAAATATTTCGCGCAGATTGAAAGTATTCGTGATATGCTGCATGAAAAAGGGCGCAACGTGCAAAGTGAACTTGCTAAGGCGGCGCAAGCACGTATTGATATCATAGCCCAACGAGCGATTGCCGAGCTTAAGGAATTGCAGACGACACTTGGCAAGAAAAAATCTGAACGCGATGCAACGGTTGAAAATCAGCGCAGAAAAATTGACGCCGAAATAATGCGCTTGCGTCAGGTTTTGAATGAGCGGCGGCAACGTCTTCAAACCGAAGTTGAAAATTGTCAGCGCGACCTGCAAAAAGAGTTGAATCACTACGCGCAGACTTCCGGCGACAAGGCGGCTAAAATTATCGACGCGGCAGGTGACGACGTTAAAACCAATGCCGATATGCAAGACTACGCGCGCAGAAAAATTCGTCCGATTTTGAATCACGCCTTTGAAATTATCAATCTGCAAATTTCGCCGATTTTGAAAGAGATTAACGGCGGACTTCAGGCAAGCGGCGACATAAATATTACCGGTGCCGACGCCGTGATTGAGGATTTGCCGGAGCTTGAAAGTTATTCGGACGTTATCAACTACCAAGATTCGGCGATTGAAGACATTCGACAAAAACTTATCGCGCTTAAAAATCGGCGTGACGAATTACAAATGCAACTTCAAACTACGAGTACCGCCGCGCCGAATGAGGTAGCAAGCCTTGAAGGCGAATTAACGGCGCTGAAAAATGAATTAAACAGTTTGGAGCCATACGTACCACAAATGGTACAGGTTGACGCAGGAAGTAACACCGGCAGTACGATAGGCAAAACGGTAGGTAATATTTTGGATTGGGTGTCCATTCTTGTACCTGCAGGAACCGGCGTTAAAATTGCGACAAAACTCGGATTAATTACCAAAGTTTCTACGCCTATGAAAATATTCAACGCCACTAAAGCTTTTCTC
>CAMJNB010000133.1 GCA_946407175.1 uncultured Selenomonadales bacterium
TGTCCTTTCGCCGTGCAGCTTTTAATTCATCTCGGTTTATAATAAAATTATAAAAAAACGTAATAAACCTAAAAAAACGTAGTGAATGACATGGAATTTATTTGCAGACATTGAAAACTACAAATGCGGCGGCTCAAGTATTTCAATTCATCGGTATGCCGTAAACGCGAATCATTTTGGCGCAAGGCGCGGCGTACGTTGCCGGTAAGCCAAAAAGTAACGGCGATTTAAAATTCGCTTTACAACGCGAAAAATTTTTTCTAAAATAAATTTCAAAAAACTGCTGTAAGCTCTAAGCTCTAAGCTAATATGGAGGACAGATTTTGAATAACGAATTAAAAAATTTTATATCGAACGATATAAGCGCTTGTAAAGTTTTGGTAGTCGGCGACGTAATGTTGGACAAATATTATTTCGGTGAAGTGACGCGCATTTCGCCGGAAGCGCCGGTACCTATAAATCACGTGACGAAGGTGAAAGAGACATTGGGCGGCGCGGCTAACGTTGCACATAATTTAGCGCTACTCGGCTGTAAAACTTCGCTGATATCTCAAATAGGCAAAGAAAATCACGGCGACGTTTTTTTACATAAGTTGAGTAATTGCTGCGTTGACGGCTCAAAAATTCTGCGCGCAGATAAACCTACAACTACAAAAATTCGCGTCATAAGCGGTCATCAGCAAATGCTACGGCTTGACTTTGAGGATACGGCGGAAATTGACGGCGACGACGCCAAAATTTTTTTACGCAACGTCCTTGAAGAAATTGAAAAGGTTGACGCGGTGATAATTTCAGATTACGGCAAGGGCATTTGCACGGACGAAGTTTGCAGTAAAATCATTCGACATTGTCGACGCACTAAAAAAATCGTCACCGTAGATCCGAAAGGCGACGATTGGTCAAAGTATCACGACGCAAATTTTATCACGCCGAATTTGAAAGAGTTAAACGCGGTTTTGCCGAAAAAAATTTCCAACGTCGATGAGGAAGTTGAAAAATCTGCGCGGCGTGTTATCGACGAATTTAATTTGGACGGGCTGGTAGTGACACGTTCGGCAGAAGGTTTGACGCTGGTGCAGGGTGAAAAAGTTTCACACATACGCGCCCACGCTCAAGAAGTCTTCGACGTTTCCGGCGCCGGTGACACGGTAATTGCGGTGTTCACATTGGCGCTTGCAGGTGGTATCGATTCAGCTGAGGCGGCGTACCTTGCCAACGTTGCGGCGGGCGTGGTTGTTGCGAAAGTCGGCACCTACGCGGTAAGCAACGATGAACTTTTAACGGCGCTAAATAATTTCAGATGAGAGTTTTTAAAATAATTTTATTTTCCGCACTTGCCGTAGCGGGATTTTTTTTCAGCTTAACAAACGGCTCAGTCGAAATTAGCGCTGGTGAAGTCTTTACAAATTTTTTCGGCGAAAGTGCATTGGACGAAACGCGACGCCAAATTTTAGAAAATATCCGTCTGCCGCGAACAATAGCCGCAATGTTAGTCGGCGTCAACTTAGCATTGTCCGGCGCGATACTGCAAGCGGTTATGAAAAATCCTTTGGCTGACCCGCACATAATCGGAATATCGTCCGGCGCGGGACTTTTCGGCATTTTCGTACTGCTGATATTCGACGACGCGGGAGCATTTATGACACCTGCCGCATTTATAGGCGCGATGCTTGCCGCAGTTTTAATTTACATTTTGGCGTGGAAAGACGGCATTAAACCGATACGAATAATTTTAGCCGGCGTGGCAGTCAGCGCATTTTTAGGCGCGGGAATTTCGGCGCTTTTAATCTTTCACAGTGAAAAAGTTCACGGCGCCTTGATGTGGATGGTAGGCGGCTTTTCTGCGCGGTCATGGACGCATGTACAGCTTTTGTATCCCTACACGATAATCGGCACGGTTTTGACAATTTTATCTGCGCGGCATTTAAACGTGTTGCAACTCGGTGACGAAGTGGCGAAAGGCTTAGGCTTGCGCGTACATTTGACGCGGACGTTTTTAACGGCATTGGCGGCACTTTTGGCGGCGTCGGCTGTCTGTGTTGCGGGACTTTTAGGTTTTGTCGGACTTATCATTCCTCATACGGCAAGACTTTTAATCGGCTCGGACTACAGATTTTTACTTCCGGCAACGGCATTTTTAGGCGCGGCGGTTATAATTTTCAGTGACACTTTCGCACGAATCATTTTTGCACCGATTGAATTACCGGTCGGAATTTTAATGGCGGCACTTGGAGCACCGTTCTTTTTATATTTGTTACGCCGTGAGATTTAGAGATTAGCCGGTAGCTATTGTCTGTTAGATGTTAAATAAGCTGTTAGCTGTTAAATATTTGCTACCTGCTTAAAGGCTAACCACTAATCGCTAACAGCTTTTTAATCGTCGTTTCATACTCGTCCACTTCATAAATGCCTTGACACAAAAAGGCGTTAATCGCGTCAATCTTCTGTATCGCGGCGTCAATGCGCTTACTTGACCCCTTGACATAGGCGCCGATGTGAATCAAGTCCTCCGCGTCTTTATAAACCGCCATAAGCGCACGCATATTCTGTGCGGCGGCAAGATGTTCCTTGCTTACGACTTCATTCATAACACGGCTGACGCTTGCCAGTACGTCTATAGCGGGGAAGTGATTCTGCGCGGCTATGGCACGACTTAAAACAATGTGACCGTCAAGAATCGAGCGTACAGCGTCGGCAATGGGTTCATTCATATCGTCGCCGTCAACCAGCACGGTGTAAATGCCGGTTATGGAGCCTTTGTCACTTGTACCGGCACGTTCAAGAAGACGCGGCAGTAATGCGAAGACAGACGGCGTGTAACCTCTCGTAGCAGGCGGCTCACCGATTGTCAATCCAACTTCACGCTGTGCCATTGCAAAACGCGTAACCGAATCCATCATAAAAATTACTTTATGCCCTTTGTCACGAAAATACTCGGCAATGGCGGTGGCAGTCATAGCTCCTTTAATTCTGACAAGCGCCGGTTGATCTGACGTTGCAACAACTACGACAGCACGCTTTAAACCTTCCTCGCCTAAGTCACGTTCAATAAAGTCACGAACCTCACGCCCGCGTTCGCCGATTAACGCAATGACGCTGATATCGGCTTCGGTGTTTCGCGCTATCATTGAAAGCAGTGTGGACTTGCCGACGCCGGAACCTGCCATAATGCCGATACGTTGACCGTCGCCCATAGTTATCAAGCCGTCAATCGCGCGTACGCCTACGTAAAGAGATTCGCTGATTCTCGGTCGCGTTAAAGGCGGCGGCGGCGGTGCTTGCAGGGGATATTCTTCCTTCGTCATAAGCGGTCCCTTGCCGTCCATTGGATTTCCTAAGCCGTCAAGCACTCTGCCTAAGAGTTCGTCGCCTACTTTTACACGTAACGTTTTCTGCGCGGCAACAACTTCACAGCCGGGACCTACGCCGCTCATTTCGCCTACCGGCATTAACATAACAAAACCTTGACGAAAACCGACTACTTCCGCAGGTATTGGCGGCTCGCCTTTTTTTTTCGGATAAATGTAGCAAAGTTCGCCCACGCTTACCGTCGGACCCTGCGTCTCGATAACTAAGCCTACAATTTGCGTGACTTTGCCGGTAAGTCTAATCGTCTTGCATTCTTCTATTGCGTCAATGTATTTCTGCAGATTTATATCAATCAAAATTGCATCCTCCTTCCGGTAGCGGGTAGCGATTAGTTTTTAGATTTTAGCTGTCAGCTATTAGCTTTTAGCCGGTAGCTGTAGGTTTTAGCTTTTAGCTTGCGGATTTAATTAAATTAAACGGCGGCGAAAAATCCCATATGAATAGTATTTTCTTCAACAAGCGCGGTGACAAAAATATATCGTTGCGTCTCTTCGCACCAATGAAAAATTAAATCGTCATCATTTTGAATCATAGCATTCACGGCTTGAATTTCGGCAACGTTCAAACCGGCGTTACGCAAAATTATCACCAATACGCCGCCGGAAGAATTTACAGAGTCGGGATTGTTCAAATCTGCCGAAGTTACAATTTTTGAAATGCAGTTATCCTTATCAACGGCAAAAATCATTTCAGCTTTTGCCGCACCAAAAAATATTTTGTACAGCTTGCAATCATCTTCTTTACCGCAGTATTCCGGCTTGTCGATAAATTCAACATCGAAAGGATACGTGTCGCCTTCGTCGTCGGCAACGTGAATAATTGCGTTATGGCGCTTTATGAAAAGTTCCAAATCAAACGGCGCGACCGGTACGGGATTTTTCGCTTTGCAAACTTTTTCATAAGGCTTAAGGTCAAATAAATTCGCAGGAATAATTTTTTTAGCGTCAGACATTTTTCATTCCCTCCAATTCACAAAATTTAATCCTTCGACGCGCTGAAAATGCCGCGTGTTAGCCGTAACCAAAGTACAATCGTTGACGATAGAAATTGCCGCGATATAGATATCGTTATCTTCAATAAGTTTGCCTTTGTGAAGTTGGACGTAAATTTCAACAGCTTTTTCGGCGGCTTTTTCATCAAATGAAGGGTGCTTTGTATTTTCATAGAGACTATTAAAAGCTTCAATCTTATCTTTAGATGTTTCAGCGCGAAAACCGCGTACCACTTCGTAGTAAACTACCGTGCAAATATAAATGTTGTCTTTATCTTCGTCTTTAATTTCAGTTAAATGACGTATAGCCGCAGGTTGTCCACGCAAAACGTCGATAATGAAACTTGAATCTAAGGAATACTTAGCCATAAAGCGCCGCCTTTCTTGCTTCTTCTTCCGCCTGATAGCGTCCAAGTGCCTCTTTCTCATCGTCGTCAAGCAAATTTGCCATTGCCAGAATAGCATCACGTGCGCTCATTTTGGGCTTGTCGAACGTAACCTTACCGTTACCGTCGTCTTTCGGCTTTGCTATGCCGACTTTCAGCGCGTCAATGTCCGCCTGCATTTTTTCAAGCATTGCCAAAATTTTTTCTTCGTTCGACATAAAAATTTCCTCCTCAAAACTTTTTGTAAATTATATTGCAAGGCTTGTGACTTTTGCAACAAAAAATCCCGCCGCTGATTTTACGGCGGGAAAAATTTTTTCCGAAGTTATTTTCAAGTTCAAACATTTTCAACCAAAATCGGCGAGGATTCCCCCACTTCTGCAAGTGGGGGAGGAATCG
>CAMJNB010000134.1 GCA_946407175.1 uncultured Selenomonadales bacterium
AAAAAGCGTGTTAAAATTTTAACACGTTTAATTTTTTTGAGAGAATCGACTCTCGGAAGGGAGTTTTAATTTTGTTTGGTATGTCGACCAGCGTCGGAATAGATTTAGGCACGGCGAATGTTTTGGTTTACGTGAAGGGAAAGGGTATAGTTTTGCGTGAACCGTCCGTAGTTACGATAAACAAAGAGGACGATTCGATATTGGCGATAGGCGAAGAGGCGCGGGAAATGATTGGACGCACGCCGGGCAATATCGTGGCGATAAGACCACTGCGCGACGGCGTCATTGCCGATTACGATATGACGGAAGCAATGATACGCCACTTTCTTGAAAAAGTAGTGGGACGTTCATTTTTATTCAGACCGCGTGTCATGATATGCGTACCTACCGGCGTGACGGTTGTAGAAAAGCGTGCGGTACAAGAGGCGGCAGAACAAGCAGGGGCGAAAACTGCGGAGTTGATTGAAGAGCCGATAGCGGCGGCGCTCGGTGCAGGTATAGACATTTCAGAGCCGATAGGTTCAATGGTAGTCGACATTGGCGGCGGTACGTGCGACATTGCGGTAATTTCACTCGGCGGCATTGTATCCGGTGACAGCCTTCGCATTGCAGGTAACCAGTTCGACAGCGACATTGAGGAGTTTATTAAAAAGCATCACGGCTTAATGATTGGTGAACGTACCGCAGAAAATATTAAAACCGAAATTGGCGCGGCTTATCCCGATGCACGCAGAGAAAAGATGAGTGTCAGAGGGCGCGACGTTGTCACCGGCTTGCCGAAAACCGTTGAAGTTACGACGGACGAAATTGTTGAGGCGCTTAGTGATTCAATCGGAAAAATTATTTCCAGCGTGCGAAAAGTGCTTGAAGGTACGCCGCCGGAACTTGCCGCAGATATCATTGACAGGGGAATTGTTTTGACAGGCGGCGGCGCCATGCTTTACGGTTTGGCGGAACTGATTCGCAAGGAAACAAATATTCCCGCGACCGTTGCCGATGACCCGTTGAGTTGCGTTGCACTCGGTACCGGCAAGGCGTTGGAAGGCGCAAAGAATTAAAATTTGTAAACGAAAAATTTTTCTGCCGCGCGGCAGATTTTTTTTATTTGAGGAGGAATTTTTTTGATTGAACTTTTAGCTCCGGCAGGTAATTTCGATGCACTGAAAGCCGCCGTGAACGCAGGTGCCGACGCCGTGTACTTGGCAGGTGAAAGTTTCGGCGCCCGTGCTTACGCGCAAAATTTTTCACGCACAGATTTAACCGACGCCGTGAAGTTTGCACATCTGCGCGGCGTTAAAATTCACGTCACAGCCAATACCATTTTGGCTGATGATGAGCTTGAAAATTTTGCCGACTACATAAAATTTTTACGTGCCATAAATGTCGACGCCGTACTTGTTCAAGATTTAGGCGCGGCAAAAATTATTCGTACCATAGCGCCTGAACTTGATTTACACGCCTCTACGCAAATGACAATTCATAACCTTGAAGGCGTGAGATTTTTAGAAAAACTCGGTTTCAGCCGTGTAGTTTTAAGCCGCGAACTTTCATTAGCCGAAATTGAACACATTGCCAAAAATTCGGCGATTGAAACGGAAATTTTTATTCACGGCGCCATTTGCATTTGTTATTCCGGTCAATGTCTTATGAGCAGTATGATTGGCGGCAGGAGCGGTAATCGCGGGCGTTGTGCGCAACCTTGCCGTCTGCCGTATAAACTCGTTGACGCCGCCGGTAAAAATCTTCTCGACAACTCGGTAGGCGAATACCTTTTAAGTCCGAAGGATTTTAATACGCTTGACCTTCTGCCGCAGATAATTTCAGCCGGCGTTGATTCGCTGAAAATTGAAGGCAGAATGAAACGTCCCGAATACGTCGCCACTGTTGTTAAAGTTTATCGTGACGCGATTAATAACCTGAAAGCTGACAGCTGCAAGCTGAAAGCTAATAAAGAACTTGCACAGATTTTTAATCGTGACTTTACAACCGCGTACCTTGAAAAAAATCAAGGCAGAAATTTTATCAGTGATAAACGTCCCAATAATCGCGGCGTTTTAATCGGACGTGTTACGAAAATTGCCGATAATAAAATCACGCTTAAGACTTCAGAAAAAATTTCGGCAGGTGACCAACTTGAAATTTGGGTTAAAGTCGGCGGTCGCGTCACCTTTACCGTAGAAAATTTTTCAAGTAACGGTGACCTTTGCACGATTGAAACTAAAAATCTGCGCGGCGTTAAAATTCACGACAGGGCCTTTAAAATTTTTGACGCAAACCTTGACGCGGAGGCTAAAAAATATTTCAACGGCGAATATCAGCGTAAGATTTTTGTAGACGCGCAGGTTACGGCGAAACTTAATCAGCCGCTTACGTTGACGCTTACCGACACTGACGGCAACACGGCTACGGCGTCGACTGACTTCATTGCGGAAGTTGCCAAAAATCGTCCGCTTAACCTTGAAACGTTGCAAAAACAAATCGGAAGGCTCGGCAATTCGGTTTTCGCGTTACGCAGTCTTAATGCCGATATCGACGAAAATATCATGGTGCCGATTAGCGAATTGAACGACGTACGCCGCAAAGTTACCGACGCGCTGGAAAATCAGCGGTTAGCTTTCAGCTTTCAGCTTGCAGAAAGTAGTAGGCATATTTCCGAAAAATTTAGTCCGACGTTGCCGCATAACTACGACGCTACAAAAATTCTTGTACAAGCAGACACTTTGGAAAAAATTTCTGCCGCACTGAAAAGCGGTGCCGACGCGATAATTTATGGCGGCGAAAATTTTTGTAACCGTGTTGTAACTTCAACAGAATTAAAAAAAGCCGTCGAACTTGTAAGCTCTTATGGCAAGGAAATTTATTTGGCAACGCCGCGCATTGTTCGTGAAAGTGAAGTTGCCGCGCTTGAAAAGAGTTTGAATGCCGCTGACTTCGACGCGATTTATGTTCACAACCTTGCGACGTTAAGCTTTGCAAAAAAAATAGCGTCCGCGCAGATTCGCACGGACTTTTCACTAATCGCCTTCAATGTCGAAACTATAAACTTTTTAAAAAATCTCGGCGTGGAAGGCGTGACGTTATCGCCGGAATTAAATTTCACGCAGGTTAAAAATTTGGCGAAAATTTCACCACTGCCGGTTGAATGTATTGTTCACGGCAATTTGGAGCTGATGATTTCTTCGTACTGCGCGATTGGCAGTTTTATCGGCAACCTTCACGAAAAGCCCTGTGAAAAAGTTTGTCATAAAAATAAATTTTACCTGCAGGACAGAAAGAATATTTTATTCCCCGCCGTCACCGACCAATTTTGCCGTATGCACATTTTAAATTCAAAGACGCTTTCAATGATTGAGCACCGAAATAATTTTGAAGGCGTCGACAGAATCAGAATTGACTGCCGGTATATGGACGTTGAAACTACCGCGCGGATTGTTCACGCTTACAAATACGGTGGCAGTGAAATTGAAAATTTTACGCGCGGACATTATTTTCGCGGCGTGACGAATGTCGAATAAGTATCTACCGGCTAACAGCTAATCGCTAATTGCTAAAAGCTAAAATCTACCGGCTAAAATAAATTTTTTCGTCCAAGAGCTTTTCATTTTTTGCAAGAGCCGTACTGACTGCAATGTCACCCACAGAATTTAAAGTAGCACGCATCATTGAACAAATCGGATCTATGCCCAAAATTATCGCCGTTGCATCGGCAGGTAAGCCCAACGCCAAAACTATCGACGCCAAACAAACAAACGCGCCGCCGGGTACGCCGGGCGCTCCTATTGACAAGGCGACGACCGTTACAAAGATCGTGAACAAAATGTCAAAATTCAATTCAACGCCGTACATTCGCGCCAACATTATGCTTGCAATTGCCAAATAAAAACAGCCGCCGTCCATATTTACCGTTGCGCCTATCGGAATTGAGAATGAAGATAATTTTTGCGAAATGCCGATTTTTCCGGTACAAAATTTCATTGTGAAAGGCATCGTGGCATTGGACGAGCTGGTTGAAAGCGGTATCGGAATGAACTGCGGAATTTTTCTCAGAAACGGCATCGGGTTCAATCTGCCGATTAAAAGAATTACCAAAAGATACACGCCGACCATTATAAAACTGCCGAAAAGTTGTCCGAAAATTAATTTGCACAGTACTACTACCGAATCCAAACCAATATTAAAAATTAATGACGCCATTGAAAAAAATGCAATTATCGGAATTACTGAAACAATCATCATAATCATACGCAAACAGAAATTATTCATTGCGGAAATAATTTCGTGCAGAATTTTCACGCTATCGCCGAGTTTGTTAATGCAAATTCCAAAAAGTATCGCGACAAAAATAATTTGTAACATTTCGCCGTTGACAATCGGATTGATTAAATTTTTCGGAATAATCCCGACAATCATACTTGTAAGGGAAAAGACTTGAGTTTTATCGGCACCCGCAGAATTTGTAACCGTGCCGATTTGCGGAACATCGCCGCTAAAAATTAAGTAGCCGATACAAACGCTTAAAAATGACGCAATGACCGTCGTTAAAGTATAAAAGCCAATCAATTTGCCGCCAATCCTGCCGACATCAGACGCATTTGTTATACTGGTAACGCCGCTTATAACACTGAAAAAAATTACCGGCGCAATCATCATATTAAGCGCGTTTAAAAACATTGTGCGCAGATTTTTTATAATTTCGGTGTCGAAAAAGGTAATTACCTCTGCCGAAAAAAATTCTTTCATAATCACGCCGACGATTATGCCTAAAAACATTCCCGCCAAAGTGTAATAAATCTGTTTGTTGCTTGAATCGTGAACGTGAACTGTAACGATATTTTTTCCGTGCTTGAAATGATAACTCATCTTTGAGCGATTAGACTTCAGAATTATCGTGCGGAAATAATTTTCGTCGTCTTCATCAAAATCGGTCACTTCAATGAGCGGATTATATTCTTTGCCGAGGTATTCAATTTGTAACATGACATCGCCGAAACGTTTAAAAATTTTTATTTCGACTGAATCCACGTCGCCAAATTCGGTGATTTTCAAAAAAGTTTCTTATTTTAATAAAA
>CAMJNB010000135.1 GCA_946407175.1 uncultured Selenomonadales bacterium
AAGATAGCGTCCGAAAGGTTGAAGAAAGATTTTCCGGTAACCGTCGAGACGCGAATTTTTTTGCCGAGCATGGACGGGCATTTAAAATCGCACGAAGTCAAAATCGGTGACGACGCTTTTAACTTCAACCAAATGGGACTTGACAGCAACGTTGCGCCGGAATTTATTTTTCGCTACAAAAATATTTCTATTGACTACCTGCGCTTGAAAGAATCCGGCGGCGGATTTTATGGTAACGATAACGCTTTAACTTTCGGCGGAAAAAATTTTATCGGCGACGTCACTGCGGAAAGTGATTTGCACTACATTAAGCTGAATGTTGACAGAGAAATTTTTTCGCTTATGGAGACGCGGGCGGCGTGGAATTACGGTGTTACGGGAATTAAATGGCGCGGCAGTGTTGAAAATTTCGGCGGCAGGCAGGACGAAAATTATTTTTTTCCCATGCCTACGATTGGCATTGCGCTTGAAATGGCGGTACGTCCCAAGATAAAAATTTACACGAACATTTCAGGCATGGTGCTGGGCGGTCACGGTCATCTTTGCGATTTTGAAGGCGGCTTTAGGTACATGGCGGATAAAAATTTTTCGTGCAACGTCGGCTTTCGGCATATTGACGCGAAAATAAATTGGCGCAGTGTTCACGGCGATTTTAAATTGAACGGCTTTTATGCGGGGTTAGTTGGTAGCTGGTAGCTTTTCATTCTTAATTCTTAATTCTTAATTCATCCTATCCCCCTGCGCGGCTTAAAAAAATTTTTTGAGTGATATAAAATTCTCCGCGAAAATTTTTTCAAGGAGTTTTTTTATGCGCAAATATATTTTCCGCCGCTTAATTCAGCTGATACCGATTTTGCTCGGCGTAACCTTTTTAACCTTCGCAATGCTACAACTTTCGGCAGAAGACGCGGTAGACATGATGTTTCGTCAGTCAGGCAGTGTCTCGGAAGAAATTATGGCGGCGAAACGCGCAGAGTTGGGATTGGACAAACCGTTTTTAGTGCAGTATTGGAACTGGTTAAAAGGCGTCGCTACCGGCGATATGGGCAGGTCGTTTATCAGCGGCAAGCTTGTATTTGAAACATTCGCAGAAAAATTGCCGGCTACGATTGAATTAATGCTGGCGTCAATTTTTTTAACGATATTCATAGCTACGCCGTTGGGAATTGTCGCGGCGGTACGGCAAAATAAATTCGTCGATTACGTAATACGCGGCTTGAGTTTTGTAGGAAATTCAATGCCGAATTTTTTTGCGGGACTGTTGCTAATTTATTTTTTTGCGTTAAAATTGAACTTACTGCCGATAATCTCAAGCGGCTTGCAAGGCGTGATACTTCCTGCGCTGACGCTGACAATTTCAATGGGCGCAAAATACACGCGGCAAATTCGCGCAGTGGTACTTGAAGAATTACAAAAACCCTACGTACTCGGTGCAAGGTCGCGCGGCGTTGACGAAGTTACCATTTTAATTAAAAGCGTCCTGCCTTCGACGCTGGTAATGATAATAACACTTTTAGCGCTGTCAATCGGTTCACTGCTCGGCGGCACGGCGATTGTCGAAACAATTTTCATGTGGGACGGCGTCGGCAAAATGGCGGTCGACGCGATTTTAATGCGCGATTACCCGCTGATTCAAGCTTACGTGGTATGGATGGCGATAATTTACGTCGTGATAAATTTGGCGGCGGATTTGCTTTATCGGTATCTTGACCCGCGTGTTGCTTGGGAAGAAGGTGACGCCGATGATTAAGCCGCGTTATAAATCTTTAATCCCGTACGTAATTGCGGCAGGCGCGTTAATTTTTGTAGCGATATTTGCACCGTTTTTGACGCCGTACGATCCCTACTTACAAGATTTGGAAGGCGCATTGACGCCGCCGAACTCACAAAATTTACTCGGCACGGACAGATACGGCAGGGACGTTTTATCGCGCGTGATAATGGGTTCACAGGTTACAATCTGCGCGGCGCTTTCACTTTTGACAGTGATAACAGTTACAGGCAGTTTAATCGGCTCGATATGCGGCTTGAAAGGAGGAAGGGTCGACACAATTTTAATGCGTACGTCTGACGTCTTCTTAGCCTTCCCGCAAATGGTTTTTGCAATAGCGGCGGCAGGAGCATTGGGCGGCGGACTTTTCAACGCGGCATTGGCGCTGGCATTAATCGGTTGGACGAAGTACGCAAGAATTTCCCGCGCACTTACTTTGACAATTCGCAAAATGCCGTACATGGACGCGGCAAAAATGGCGGGTACAAATTCATTCGGCATGTTGATTCACCACGTCTTGCCGAATATCGCGGGACCGGTCTTAGTGACGGCGGCGCTTGATTTAGGTACGATTATCATGGAATTGGCGGGACTTTCATTTTTGGGACTCGGTGCAATGCCGCCAACGCCGGAATGGGGCGCGATGATGAATAACGGTCGCTCAATGTTGCAAACGGCGTCTTGGGTAGTGCTTGCTCCCGGCGCGGCGATTTTTATAACCGTTGCGATTTTCAATTTGTTGGGCGACAAACTGCGCGACGTGATTGGAATTAAGAATTAAGATTGTAGAATTGAGGTTGAATGTATGAAAAAAATTTTTACGGCGATACTGGCGCTGATGATGCTGTTGCCGGTAACCGCTACTGTAAATGCGAATGACGCGAAGTCCAATAAAAATATTTCGCCGTCGGAAGATATCAGAATAGATTACGGCGTGTCGAAAATTTTTTCAAAGGATGACATGGACGCCGCGATTACTGAAGTCTTGGCAATGTTTGACAAGTGGCAGGGTTGCGAACTTCACAGCATTTTGTACGTAGGCGATGAGTGCAACAACGCGGAAAATTTACGCTGGATGAATGAACTTGCCGCCGCGAAAGGTTACAAAGATAAAATGGTTTACTGCATGGAGTTTTTAAGCGACTTCTATGTTTCACGCGAGGCTGAAAAACATACGACGTTTAATCCCGAAACCGAGTATAAAAATTGGCAGTGGTGGCTGGCACGCAGTGAAAAAGGCGAATGGCACCTTTTAACTTTCGGCTACTGATATCTGACAAAAATTAATTTGATTGATAAACCCCTGCAGGGGCTTATTTTTTTTGCGTACCTTTTTTATAATTTCGCGGCAAAGGGGGCGCAGTTATGACGAAAAAAATTTTAGCCGCGATTTTTACGGCGGGACTTTTGCTGACAGGTTGCGGCGTCGAAAAAATTTCAAATGACGATAAAAACACATTCACTTACGGCACAGTTGCTTACGGCGTTGCAATGGAAAATGCCGGTACGAATCCGCACGAATCCTACAGCGGCTGGTCTGCTCTGCGTTACGGCATTGGCGAGACGCTTTTTAAATTTAATGAGAGTATGCAACTTGAAAATTGGCTTGCAGAAAGTTTTGAGCAGGTAGACGATTTCACGCTGAAAATAAAAATTAAAGACAACGTGACTTTTTCAAACGGCAAGAAGGTTGACGGCGACGCGGTTAAAAAATGTCTTGAACATTTAATCGCCGTGCACGACAGAGCGCCGAAGGATTTAAAAATTTCTTCGATAACTGCGGACGGTCAATTTATCACGATAAAATCTGCTGAAAAAGTTCCCGCGCTTTTAAATTACCTTTCCGACCCCTACGGCTGTATCATTGACGTTGACGCGGGAATTGCGGACGGCATTGCTATTGGTACGGGACCATACAAGGCGGTTAAAGTTACCGACACGCAGATTGATTTGGTTAAGAATGAAAATTATTGGGACGCCGTGAAACCTAAGCTTGAAAAAATTACCGTGAAAAGCATTCCCGACGGCGACACGCTGACAATGGCAATGCAAAACGGTGAACTTGACGCGGTACAAGGTCTGCCGTATTCAAGTCTGCAACTTTTCAACGACGCCGAGAAATTTAAAATCAGTCAAGCCGAGACGTCGCGCGTTTATCAAGCCGCATTTAATTTTAAAACTCCGGCACTGCAAGATGTAAACGTTCGCCGCGCTGTTTCTATGGCGATTGACAAGGAAAATTTCACGAAGGTTTTACTAAGCGGCAACGGCACGCCTGCGCTTGGACCTTTTCCCGCTAATTTGCCTTTCGGCGATACAAAGGTTACAGTCGCGCCGTATGACATTGACGCCGCGAAAAATCTTTTGGCAGAGTCAGGCTGGACTGACACGAACGGTGACGGCTACGTTGACAAGGACGGTAAAAATTTGGAGCTGAATTATTTAACCTACACTTCACGGCAGGAACTTCCGCTTTTGGCAGAATCCGCGCAGGACAGTCTGAAAAAAATCGGCGTCAAGCTGAATGTCAACGCTACCGACAACTACAAAACTTTTTTGAAAAACGGCGAATACGACATTTTCAGCAAGGCGATTGTAACGGCGCCGACAGGTGACGCGGAATATTACTTCACAAGTCACATTGTAAGCGGCGCGGTTGACAACGCGGGATTTTATGACAGCGCGGAAATTACGGCGCTTGAAAATGAACTGCATAACACTTTCGGCGCCGATAAGCGTTCGGACATTGCAATAAAAATGTCACAAAAAATTTTAGACGACTGCGCACTTTTCTACGCGGCTCATTTAAAAATGTCGCTGGTAATGAAAGCTGACGTCAAAGGTTTTAATGCGCACCCTTCGGATTACTACGAAATTACTTCGGCGCTGGAAAAAAATTAAGAATTTAACTCTAAACTCCAAGCTCTAAGCTCCAAGCTCTAAGCTAACATTATGACTGAAAATATTTTGACTTTGAAAAATCTGCGCGTATCGTACGGCGAAACTGAAATTGTTCGTGACATAAATTTTTCCGTAAGGCGCGGCGAAATTTTTATAATCGTCGGCAAAAGCGGCGGCGGCAAGTCAACCATTTTAAAATCGGTCGCGGGACTTCTAAGCGGCAACGCGAAAGTCAGCGGACAAATTTTTTTTGACGGCAGAGACATTACAAACCTTCGCGCAGATGAGCGGCGTAAAATTGCGGGCGCGGAAATTGCAATGATCTTTCAAAATGCCGGCGCGTCATTCTGTCCAATTCGTACTATCGGCGCGCAGATTTTTGAAAGCGTCACGGCT
>CAMJNB010000136.1 GCA_946407175.1 uncultured Selenomonadales bacterium
AAAAGTACATATAATAGGCGCGGGACTTGCAGGCAGTGAAGCGGCATTTCAAGTTGCCAATCGCGGCGTCGAAGTTATTTTGCACGAAATGCGACCGATTAAACAAACTCCCGCGCATAAAACCGAAAACTTCGCCGAACTTGTTTGCAGTAACTCTCTTCGTGCGGCGGGACTTTCAAACGCGGTAGGCGTGCTTAAAGAGGAAATGCGGCGCCTAAATTCCGTCATAATGTCTGCCGCCGATGAAAATAAAATTCCTGCAGGCGGCGCTCTTGCTGTAGACCGTGAAAAGTTTAGTTTGACCGTGACGCAGAAAGTTAAAGCACTGTCCAACGTGACTTTCGTGCAGGAAGAAGTTACGAACTTAGAATCAATTTTAAATTCCGATGACATTTTGATAATTGCAAGCGGACCTTTGACAGAGGGTTTATTGGCGGAGGAGATTAAGCGGCTGACCGGCGGCGACGAATTTTATTTTTACGACGCGGCGGCGCCAATAGTCACGCTTGATTCCGTGAACTTCGACAAGGCTTACAAGGCGTCACGCTACGGCAAAGGCGCGGAACTCGGCGACGGCTCGGAAAATGCCTACATAAACTGTCCCATGACGCGGGAAGAATATTTAGCCTTTCGCGCAGAATTGATTAACGCCGAAAAAACTAAGCCGCATGAATTTGAAAAGGAAATTTTCTTTGAAGGCTGTCTGCCGGTAGAAGTTTTGGCGTCACGCGGTGAAGATACATTGCGTTTCGGTCCAATGAAACCGGTTGGCTTGGAAAATCCGCGTACAGGGAAATTGCCCTACGCCGTCGTGCAACTGCGGCAAGATAACGGCGCGGCGACATTGTACAATTTGGTAGGCTTTCAAACTCATTTGACGTGGGGCGAACAGCGGCGCGTATTCAGAATGATACCGGGTCTTGAATCGGCGAAAATTGTACGTTACGGCGTCATGCACAGAAACACTTACATAAATTCGCCGAAAGTTTTATTGCCGACGTTTCAGCTTAAATCTGCGCGGGAAATATTTTTCGCGGGACAAATTACCGGCGTTGAAGGTTACGTCGAATCGGCGGCGGCGGGTTTAATGACAGGGATAAACGCGGCAAGGTTGGCAAAAAATTTGGACGCGATAATTTTTCCGCCTGCAACGTGTCACGGCGCATTGGCAAGTTACATTACGACGGAGACAAAAAATTTTCAGCCGATGAATGTAACATTCGGACTTTTGCCGCAGTTTGAAGAGCGCGTGAGAAAATCTAATCGCAAGGAAAAATTAGCCGAACGCGCCTTGTCGGTGTTGGACGATTTTATTTTGAGTAATTACTAAAAATTTGAATTACAGTTAAAAAATGGAGTGGATAAAATGTTTGAAGCAACAACAATAGTGGCGGTTAAAAGAAACGGCAAAACGGCGATAGCAGGTGACGGACAAGTTACCTTCGGACAAAGCACGATAATGAAGTCAACGGCTAAAAAGGTACGCCGCCTGTACCATGACAAAGTGATAGCCGGTTTTGCTGGCTCGGTAGCCGATGCATTTACGCTTTTTGAAAAGTTTGAAGGCAAGTTGGAAGAGTGTCACGGACATTTACAGCGTGCGGCGGTAGCGTTGGCTAAGGATTGGCGTACCGATAAAATTTTACGTCGGCTTGAGGCTTTACTGCTTGTGGCGGACAAAGATACGATTTTAATGTTGTCGGGCAACGGCGAAGTCATAGAGCCGGACGGTGACGTTGCGGCGATAGGCTCCGGCGGCTTTTACGCATTGGCGGCGGGGCGTGCACTTATGTCACATACCGAAATGTCGGCGGCGGAAATTGCAAAGGAGTCTTTATCAATCGCGGCTGATATTTGCATTTTCACAAACCATAACATTGTACTTGAAGAGATTGAATAAATGTGAAGTCGGCGCACTTGGTAAAATATTTTTCAGACAATTAACGCGCGTATGACTGTCAATCTTGAATAATTCCCGTAGCACTTGTATAATTTTGGGTGATACGGGAATTTTTAATTTGTATAAATTTTTAAAGAGAGAAGGGAAAATTCGTGGACGCTTTAATTTTATCGCGCTTACAGTTTGCAATAACGACTGTATATCATTTTCTGTTCGTACCGGTGACATTGGGACTTTCAATTTTCGTGGCGTTGCTTGAGACGTGGTATGTGAACAGCGGCAGTTACGAAGAGAGAATCAAGCTGAAAAAGTTGGTAAAATTTTTCGGCACGATTTTTTTAATAAACTTCGCAATGGGCGTTGTCACCGGCATTGTGCAAGAATTTCATTTCGGTATGAACTGGTCGGAGTATTCAAGATTTATGGGCGACATTTTCGGCGCGCCGCTTGCCTTGGAGGCTTTAACCGCATTTTTCTTGGAGTCGACTTTTATCGGCATTTGGATTTTCGGCTGGGACAAACTCAGTGAAAAATGTCACTGCCTTTGCATTTGGCTGGTAGCTTTCGGCAGTAACCTTTCAGCATTTTGGATTTTGGTCGCCAACTCATTCATGCAACACCCTGTAGGTTACGAAATTCAAGACGGTCGCGCAGTTATGACGAGTTTGTTTGACCTTGTAACAAATCCCTACGTCTTAGGCGAATACACGCACGCATTTTTTGCCGGTATGACGACGGCGGGATTTTTGGTCATTGTAGTCAGCGCGTGGAAAATTGCAACAGACGAAGTTTCGCGCGAAATGTTTATACGTACCCTTCGCCGCGCCGCGTTGTACACGTTGGTTGGAAGTTTAGGCGTTATGGGTTCGGGACATATGCACGCGCAGTACTTGACAACCGGCAACCCCATGAAGTTGGCGTCATTCGAGGCACTGTGGGAAACGGAAGACCCCGCGCCTTTCGCCGTCATTGCGGACATAAATCAAGAGGCGGGACGTAATGATTATGAAGTTACCATACCGTATATGTTCACGTTCATGGTACATAATTCTTTCAGCGGCGAAGTCAAAGGCATTAACGATTTACAAAATGAAGCGGTTGAAAAGTATGGTCCCGGCAATTACATTCCCGACGTACGCGGAATGTTTTGGAGTTTTCGCATTATGGTAGGCACCGGCATGCTGATGCTTGGGATAACGTTTTTAATCGCCGTGCTTTCAATTTTCTTTGAAAAAAAGCTAATGGAGATAAACTGTCTGCGCTGTGTAATGAAATGTATGCCGATACTTTTGCCGTTGCCGTTTATTGCAAATTCGGTCGGCTGGTACATTGCAGAGGCAGGGCGTCAACCTTGGATCGTCGTAGGTCTTCAAAAAACTGCCAACGCCGTAAGCCCTAATTTGTCCAGCGGCGAAGTTTGGCTGACGTTAATCGGCTTTACGGCAATTTACCTTCTCTTAGCTGTCGTCGCGGTATTTACGGCGGTCAGCTTTATTAATCGCACGAAAATCACGGAGGAGGTTGAATAATATGGAGACAGCAGAATTGAATGCAGATGTAGTAACAAATATTGGTGATGAGTCCGTAAACTTTTCGCCGGCTGAATTAAAATTGTTTGTACGCGAAATTGCCGATATGCTTATTGCCGGTGAGTCGATTAACGTGGAAAAAGCTATTCACAATGCAAAATATTTTGCCGAAATTGACAGGCGTCTTGAAAATGTAAGTGCAGGAAAAAATCTTATATCTTTTACGCCGGAAGAATGGGAGAAATTCTCCAATGCTCATAATGTTTGAAGAAAATGGATTTGCCGATTATATTTATTGGCAAAAAAACGATTTAAAAATTGTTGACAAAATTAACAGCCTTTTAAAAAGTATTTCGCGAGATGGCGCTATGAAGGGCGAAGGTAAGCCGGAAAAATTAAAAAATAGGCAGGGAGTATACAGCCGCCGTATTGACTTAAAAAATCGGCTGGTATATAAATATTCTAATGAAACAGTTGTTATTGTAGCCTGCAAAGGGCATTATGAATAATTTTTAAAGGAGGTGACTTTAATGGATTTAAATCTTGTGTGGTTTGTGCTGATAATCGTGCTGTTCACGGGATTTTTTATCCTTGAAGGTTTCGATTATGGCGTAGGAATGTTGATACTCGGACGCCCTGAAAAAGAGCGGGCGCAGTTCATTCGTACGATAGGGCCGGTATGGCACGGCAATTCTGTATGGATGATAACGGCAGGCGGCGCGGCTTTTGCGGCTTTCCCTCACTTCTACGCAACATTATTCAGCGCTGCTTATATGGCGCTGTTTTTAATGTTAATCGCCTTAATTCTGCGCGGCGTAGCCTTTGAACTGCGCGGAAAGTTCAACAGATCCGATTGGAAATTATTATGGGATGGCGCAATAGTTTTCGGCAGTTTCTTACCTGCGCTTTTATGGGGCGTGGCGGTTGCAAATTTACTGCGCGGCTTGCCTATTGATTCGCAGATGCACTACGCCGGAAATTTTTTTGACCTGTTAAGTCCGTACACAATTTTGGGCGGCTTAACCTTTGTGCTTTTATTCGCATTTCACGGACTGACTTTTTTGACGATAAAACTTGCCGACGAAAGATTGTTGCTCGACTTAAAACGCAAGGGAAAATGTCTCGGCGTAATCGCGTGGCTGGTGTACATACTCTTTATAGTGTTGTCAATGTTTGAAACGGACGTGCTTTCAAAATCTGTCGGCGTGATAATTTTTGCGGTAGCTGCAGGTTGTTTCTCTGCAAGCTGGGACTTTGTACGCGAAGGCAGACAAAAATCTTCATTCGTCTCAACTACCGTAGCAATAGCACTGATGACGGTGGCTTTCTTCGTGGCACTCTTCCCGCGTCTTATGGTTTCAAGTTTGGCGCCGGAATGGAGCGTGACAATTTACAATGCCGCCTCGACGCCTGATACACTTTTCATAATGACCATAGCCGCAGTGATTCTCGTGCCTATCGTCTTATGCTATCAGTATTGGACGTACAAAATTTTTAGCGAACGTGTTAAACCTAAAGACTAAAAAATTTTTTGGAGCGTGATACAAATGAATCAGCGGGGCTTTGCTACGCTGGAAGTTATTTTAATGATTGTAGTCATCGGCAT
>CAMJNB010000137.1 GCA_946407175.1 uncultured Selenomonadales bacterium
ATGATTTGTATTGCCGAAAACTTTTACCTCAATGTAGGCAACCGGTTCATTCTCCGTGCCGCGCAGATAAAGTTTGCAGTTGTCTTGAAACTCGGCACGGATATATTCTTAGCCGTAGCCGAAATTTTTTCGTACAACCTGCGCCAAGCCGAACTTCAAATTTTTTTCCTGCTCATCGCTGATTGAAAGATTTGTCTTTGACATAAAAAACGGCATGATATCAACTCCAAAATTATTTCTTGCCGCGCAGTACGAAAATGCATTTATGACCCGGCGTCCTGTAGCACATATTGCAGCCAATGCACGCGGAAGGTTTAATGTCGCCGCTCTGCCAGCGGTTTATGATATTCGGTTCACGAACAAGCGCGCGTGACAGCGATAAAAATTCAATGTCTGTCTTGAAAAGTATGCCGTTCATATTTTCAACACTGCGGTGACCGCCGACCAAAATAATCGGCACGTCTACTTTCTCTTTGACGGCAACGGCGTATTTTTGGAAGTAGCCTTCATTGGCACCTGCGCGCGCCTCGCGTGAAGTGTAATTGCCGCTGATTTCAATCGCGTCAACACCGTGAGCCTTCATAACTTTGCAAGCAACAATGCAGTCATGAATATTAAGTCCGCCGTCCGTGAAATCGTCGCCGTTAATTTTTGCAATGACGCAAAAATCTCTGCCGACCGCGTCACGAATCTTGTCTAAAATTTCGCCCAAAACTCTAGCGCGATTTTCACTGTTGTCGTCGTATTCATCGGTACGGTGATTATGCGCGGCGCTGATAAATTTGCTTAGGAAAAAATCCATGCGCCACGTGAATTTGTACGCCGTCATAACCCGCCTTCTTCGCGCGTACGGCGATAGAGTATTGACTAAAAAAAATCTGCGGTGTAAGATTTACTTGTTAAGAAGTAATCTCTACACGGCGCAGAGTCTATGCATTTTAAAATTTTAAACTTTTGCGCTAATGTTGTCAAGAAAGGCGTGAAGTTTATGATTGTTTACAAAATTGAAAATCTCATCAATGGAAAGATTTACGTCGGAAGAACGGTAAAAAAATTAAATGTGCGTATGTCACAGCATAAAAATACTACAAAAACCCTTATCGGCAGAGCAATTCAAAAATATGGTTGGGAAAATTTTCGTGCAGAAATCATTGAAGAATGCAGTTCATTTGAAGAATTGGTTGAACGCGAAGTCTATTGGATAAAAATTGACAAAAACTCTGCGCGAATTGGAGCGCAACAGATTAGTTCGCAGAATTGTAATAAAAGAAAATCCGCCTAAGATAATCGAATACTCCTTAACAGAATGGGGATTGAGTTTAATTCAAGCATTGAATGCTGTCCGTAATTGGAGTTTAAAACATATGGAAAACGTTGAATCAGACAACACGTCGCTACAAAATTAAGTTGCGAAGTTACAAAATCAAATATTGCGGCACGATATCGGCAAAGCTACCGTCCGGCATACGAAAGCCTCCGGGTATAATTCCGAGTTCGACAAAACCTAAGCGCTTGTACAAATGTCGCGCGTGAATGTTATCGGCAACCACAGCATTGAACTGCAAAATTTTAAATCCGAGTTCACGCGCTTTTTCAATGCAATGCTTAACAATCAATTCGCCGATATGCCGGCCGCGCAGGTTTGAACGTACGGCGTAACTTGCATTTGAAATGTGACCGCAACGCCCGACGTTATTGGGGTGCAGAATGTAAAGCGCCAAAATTTCATTCGTTTCAGTATCCTTTGCAAGACCGGTGAAAGACTGCGCGGAAAAAAATTCGTCACCGGTAATTTCGGTGAGCTCTTCTTCCTGCGGGAAGGCAACGCCGTCACGAACAATCTCATTCCAAATTTCAATCGCGGGCAAAATATTTTTCTTGGTGTAAGGTTCAACGACTATCAAAATAATTTCCTCCAAAAAAATAAGCTTTCAGCTTGCAGCTGTCAGCTTTCAGAAATGTTAAATTCTAAATTCTAAATTCTAAATTCAATATCAGCCTTCGGGAGCGATTTTGGTACGAAGTTCACGCGCGCCGCCTTTATTTTCAATTACGACAATGCCTTTAATCGGATTGTGTGTCTTGGCGTCCATAGTGACTACGCCGGTACCGACTTTCAAATCTTTAATTGTTTCGATATTGTCACGAATTTTTTCAGATGTGTCGCCGCCGCGTTCAATGGCATTGACCAGCATTTTACCCGCGTCATAGCCGAGAGCCGCGAAGACGTTGGGATTTTCATTGTACGCGCCTTTGTACGCATTGATGAAGTCTTGTACTTCTTTGTCGCCTTCAAAATAGTGCGTGCAGAAGAAAGTATTGTTGAGAGCGTCCGAGCCGGCAATTTCTACAACCTTTGAATCATCCCAGCCGTCAGTACCGAGAATGATTGAGTGAATGCCGAGTTCACGCGCTTGCTTGACGATTTTGCCGACTTCTTCATAGTACGCGGGGACGAACATTACATCGGCATTGGCGCTTTGCAATTTTGTCAACGTCGCTTTGAAGTCTTGGTCTTTCGCTACGAAAAATTCTTCCATTAAAACTTTGCCGCCGTCAGCTTCAAATTTCTCTTTAAAAATTTTGCCGAGACTCTTTGAGTAATCGGAGCTTGAGTCAATGTAAAGCACGGCAGTTTTCGCATTTAAATCCTTCGCGGCGAATTGCGCCATAACTTCACTTTGTTGCGGGTCAATAAAGCACGCACGGAAAATGTACGGCTTCACGGCGCCGTTTTCTACCGTGACATCGGGATTAGTCGCGGCAGGAGCGATAACCGGTACCTTACTGTCCGTAGCAACTTGAGATTCGGCAATGACGCTTGCGGTAACTGCGGGACCTACCATAGCGGCAACTTTGTTATCGGAGATTAATTTTGTCGCGGCGTTTACGGATTCAGCGGCATCCGACTTACTGTCAGCGTCGACGATTTTAATTTTTTTGCCGTTGACTCCGCCTTTGTCGTTGACTTCCTGCACGGCAAGTTTAAAACCTTTCGCGGCGTTGGAGCCGTACTGTGCGTGGTTACCTGTCAACTCGAAATTTGAACCTACAATAATTTCATCGGCATTGGCACTTCCGCCACCGCCACCGCCTGCACTGTCGCCGCCGCAACCTGTCAGCAATGAACAAGCCAAAAATCCGCCTGCCAAAAACGCGGCAAGTTTAAATTTCTTTTTACCCAAAAACACTTTTAGCACCTCTCCATTTATGACATAAAAAAATTCGCGGCTATTTTATAATCTTAACCGCAAACTGTCAATCAATATCATTTCTGTTAATCTCTATCGTTTCTGTTAATCAATCTTCGCGCAGGTTAAACCGGTACGCGGTTTTCAATCGCCTTTGAAATTGTCACGCTGTCTGTACCTGCAAAGTCCGCACCTACCGCAAGTCCACGTGCAAGCTTAGTAACCTTGACGCCGACAGGTTTTAAAAGCCGCGCAATGTACAGAGACGTGGCGTCGCCTTCTACCGTAGGTTCAAACGCGATTATAACTTCTTCAACTTCATTTT
The DNA here is from genome assembly GCA_946407175.1 of uncultured Selenomonadales bacterium. The sequence goes on from CAMJNB010000137.1 coordinate 3,517, forward strand.
CGCCAATACGCTGAATCAATTCGCGCAGGTGAATATCCTCCTGCGAAATGCCCGCTATCGGTGAAATAAGTCCGCCGGTGACGTGGTACTTGCCTTTGAAAGTCCCCGCCTTTTCAATCGCGTCCAAGTCCTTAGGGTCTTTCACGAGACAAATAATTTTGCTGTCGCGTTTATCGGACGAGCAAATTTCGCACGTGTCACGAGCTTTATCAATCGTCGTAAAACAAATTGGGCAGGCGTGAGTATTTTGTTTGACGTTGCGAATTGCCGTCGCCAAATTTTCCACGTCCTGCGCGTCCATGTCGACAATGTGCCACGCCAACCTTGCGGCAGTTTTCGTACCGACGCCGGGCAATTTCATCAGCGCTTCTTGCAACATTCGCATTGCTTGTGAATTCATTTACTATCTAATTCCTAATCCTTAAAACCTAGACCCTAATTCCTAGCCCCTAACCCCTAATCACGGACTGCACTTTTTGCAGGGAACATAACCTGCGCGTACCGCCTCTTCACGCGACGAAAATTCTACGCGATTTGAAGTCTTAATTCTTTGCGCCGCCGAACAATCCGAGTAATGAAATTTTTTCGAGTTGGCATTGCCTACGTAATTCGCCGCAAGCACATTCGCCGTCATTAAAACTACCGCCGCTAAGATTAATGCTAAAAATTTTTTCAAAATACCGACCTCCTGCAAGCTACCTATGATTTTTCGTGCTTGTCCATCTCACGTTATTGCCGGATTTACTGCCGGACTTATGTTTGGACGACGACACGGAAAAACCGACGTGATTATAAAATTCTTGCATACTGAATTGGTTGCCCAGATAATTCTTTGAATATACATGCGCCGTCACTGCTATTATCGCCGCTACGATGAATGCCAATAATTTTTCCACGTCAATTCCTCCTTTTTTAGCTTAGAGCTTGGAGAAATTATCTATAACGGCTACAGGCTACAAGCTGCAAGCTAGTCTACAAAAATATTTCTGTCAGCAAGCAAATTCATTTTTGCAATAACTTCTGCGCGAAAATTTAAATCAATCTCCGCCGTTAAAATCTCTTCGCCGGTATTCGATTCGGCAATGACTTCACCGAGTGGATTTACAATTTCAGATTTTCCCGCGCTGTTGGCAAAGACTACGAATATTTGATTTTCAATCGCACGAGCCTTAGTCAAAATCTGTCGCGGCACCAAACGTTTCAAACTCCACGCGGCAGGTATGAATAAAATTTCAATGTCTTCAAGTGTAATTTTACGAATAAATTCAGGAAAACGCAAGTCATAACAAATTGCCGCTCCGCACTTCACGCCGTCAATTTCAAACGTCGCAAAACTTTTTCCCGCCGTAAAAACCTTTCCTTCGTCGGCAAATGTGAACATATGCGCCTTGTCGTACTTTGAAATAATTTCGCCGCGTCGGTTTGCAATGACAGCGCGGTTAAAAAAATTACTGGCAACTTGAGCTATTGTCGAGCCGCCGATAATGTTTAAATTATTTTTCCGTGCCGCCGCG
>CAMJNB010000138.1 GCA_946407175.1 uncultured Selenomonadales bacterium
ATGTATGAACCGATTATGGAAATGCGTAACAAACTTTTAGAAATGATTAAGAGTTAATATCTTGTAGTTTTTAACTCTACTTTCTTAATTCTTAATTAGACATTGACGCCGAAGTTTCTGCCGAGTGCCGCAAGTCCGCCGCTGAAGCCTGAACCAATGGCGTTAAATTTCCATTCGCCCTTATTGCGATAAATTTCACCGACAACTACGGCAGTTTCAACTGAAAAATCTTCGCCCAAATCGTAGCGAATAAGCTCCTTGCCGGTAGCGTCGTCAACAACGCGAATATATGCATCAGTTACTTGACCGAAAGTCTGCTTGCGTTCATCGGCTTCGTAAATGGTAACGGTAAAGTCGATTTTCTCGACATTCGCCGGAACTGCCGCGAGGTCGATTTTAATTTGCTCTTGATCCTCTTCGTCGCCTTCGCCGCCGCCTTTGAGTTCGTCGCCCATATGTTCAACCGAGCCGCTTACATGCTTAAGATTGTTGTAAAAAACAAAATCGTCGTCGGAATTGACTTTGCCGTTAGCACCGAGCAAGAACGCCGCCGCGTCCAAGTCAAAATCGTAGCCGCCGTCGTACTTGTTTTCTTTCCAGCCGAGACCTACCAAAATTTTCGTCAAGCTGGGATTGCCCTTTGTCAAGTCAACTTTCTGACCCTTTCTCAAACTGATTGCCATTGAAGACCCTCTCTTTCTTTTAGTGGAATTAATATTTTGCGGAGATTTTTCCTGCGTACCTGCGTTAAGGCTTGTGATAATGTCGGTAGCCGTAACAGACAGCGCGGAAAAATTTCCGTTTTCTTTATCATCAATAAATTTTATAAAATCTTCTGCAGACTTCGCATTAATCAGCGCGTCTTTAAATTCGGCGTCGTCAAGCATTTTTTCAATTTCATACGCAAGATTATTCTGACCATGACTGCCGTCAGTAGGGTACGCGATTGAAAAGAAAAGCCGCGCAGGATTATTCGCAACGTTATCAGACGGGAAATAAATACCGTTTGGAATTGTAATTGCCGCAATGCCGGGCGATTTTACTCCACTGCAATTAGTCATTATTACAACGCCGTTAATGAATCTACAACGCGTCGAATCTTCGGAAACTGTACCGCCTGACGACAAATTCTTAAAAGAATCTGTATGGATACGCCAGTTAAAAAATTGATCTTCGTAATAATCTATATCATCTAAATTTCCGCCCGCGTCCATAAGCTCAACAAGCCGCGTCATAACTTCTTCGTGGTCTTTTATATCGGCGTTTACTTCGACATTTTCATTTTTCATCCAATAAGCAACACTCATACTTCAATCCTTCCTGCCGACCGTCCAGCGCAAGCCCCAGTTAAAATCTTCGTCCATTTCCTTAGAGTCGCGGTAGAATCTGATAATTTTTTCAACGCTTAACGTGCCGCCGACATTTTCAAGAAGAGCTATCGCGCAAGTATGAAGTTGGGAGCCGTATTCGTCCATTCTTACAACAAGTTCGGGACTGCCTGGACAATTCACGGTAACAACGCCGCGCGCCTCTTCCCAATTTGCCGCGCCTTCGTAGATAAAAGTATAAATTAAAATGCGCTTAATCTTGTCAATATATTTTCCATTGACGCGCAGGTTTTCACCTTCGGAAATTGCACCGGTTCTGTCGTCGCCGTCAAGCTCAATGTAAGGCTTGTAATCCAAATTGCCGAAGAGCCGACCCAACGCCTGCACCGCGCCAATTTCGCCGTCCTGCAGTTCGTACAGGCAACATAAATCCAAATCAATGCCCTTACTGCCGAAAATACTGCTTAAAAGACCGCGTGACTGTTGCGAAGGCTGAGACCAATTCAAATTGATGACAATTTCGCCTAAAGTTTTTCCCTGCTTGACGAGATTAACTTTCTGCCCCTTTTTCAGTTCAATTTTTTTCGGCTGACGCTCCTGCGCGGGAGGATTTTCATTCGTGTTGGAAGTTTTATTAGGCGGCGGAATTTTTAAAGGCGGCGCAGTTTTCTTAGGCGGATTATCGCGTCGCGTTTCAACTTTTTTAGGCTTAGGCGGCGGTTCAACTTCCGGCGGCGCAGTCATATCGTCGCTGACTTCAATGCCGAAATTTTTACAAAGTGCCGCAAGCCCGCCACTGAATCCCGCGCCGGTAGCGTTAAACTTCCACGCGCCTTTGTAGCGGTAAATTTCGCCCAGTACTATCGCCGTTTCAACGGTGAAATTTTCAAGCTTAAATGTTGCAACGTCGTAGCCGTTGGTGCCTTTTATGCGTAGCATGGAATCTTTCACGAGACTGAAATTTTGCCGACGCTTATCCGCCTCATAAATTGTAGCAGTTATCGCGATTTTTTCAATATGACGCGGAATTTTTTCAAGATTTACGAAAAGTGCGCCGTCGTTTTGGTAAGTGACGCTTGCCGAATTATGCGTAGGGTTGCCGTAAAAAACAAAGTCATCGTCACCCGCCGCCTTGCCGTTAGCACCGAGAAGAAATGCTGACGTGTCGATATCCAATGCGCCGGAATTTCTTTCAAACTTCAGCGTCACGGCTTTTTCATTGAGAGAAATTTTTTGACCTTTGCGAAGTTCCATAAAAAAATTTTCACCTGCCCTGCTTTAAACTGCGATTAAATTTTTCACTGCTATTTAAATTTTTAAAGGTTATAAAATTTCAGCCGCTGCCGAGTAATTTTGTATCTTCGGTGCCGCGTAATTGCGGCGGTCTTTCTGCGTCAAGTTGATTAGCCAAAGACCAACCTGCCGACTCAAGCATTGCGACACTAATTGCGGGAGAAATTATTTGACCTACGAAAGGGATAATTTTTGATGCCTCTTTTACAAAAGTTTTGACGGCATTGTTTTTAACCGCCGCAATAATAGCATTTATAGCCATATTACGCGCCACTGATTCGGTGATTGAGCCGCCCAACACGCTTGCCAACGCCATTGCCATAGTCGTCATTGTAATTGTGTCCGCCGCAAGTCCGGTACCCGGCAAAGGCAAGGCGTTACCTGCCGCCGCAAGTACCGCGTGCGAATGTATTATTGCGTGACATTTATTTTTCTCTGCGTCCGTCATTAAATTTCCCTCCTTGTCATTTGAGCTTAGAGCTTGAAGCTTTTAGCTTAGAGTCAATTTTTAATTCTTAACTTTCATAGCACGTTCAATGTCGCGTTTGGCAGATTTTTCGGCAAGTGCCGCGCGTTTGTCGTAGTTGTGCTTACCGCTTGCAAGAGCCAATTCCAATTTTGCACGTCCCTTTTTAAAGTAAATTTTCAACGGAATCAGCGTAAATCCTTTTTCGCGCGTCTTGGAAAAAAGTTTTAAAATTTCTCGCTTATGCATAAGCAAACGGCGGCGGCGTAATGGATCGTGATTAAAAATATTTCCCTGCTCATAAGGACTTATGTGTATATGTTCGACAAAAATTTCACCGTCCTTTACTTCGGCGTAACTGTCGCGCAGATTCGCTTTACCTGCACGCAGACTTTTTACTTCCGTGCCTTTAAGTTCAATTCCCGCCTCATATGTTTCATGAATAAAATAATCGTGCCGCGCCTTGCGATTTTCACAGGCAACCTTTACCGCGTCATTATTCTTAGCCATAAATTTTTCCTCCGTGTTTAAAAATTAAAATCCAAACTGATATTCAGCATTTCAATAAATTATTTCATAAACAATAATTTTTGTCCACAAAATTTAGCGCAAAAACTTTTTGTGCTATAATGTAAAAAATTTTGTGTGGTGATAAAAATTTTACTGAACGATTTTGATTACAATCTGCCGGAAGAATTGATAGCACAGACGCCGATTGAACCGCGCAACTCGTCACGGCTTATGATTTTAAATCCTGCAACGAAAGAAATTTTGCACGAAAGATTTTATAACTTGAAAAATTTCGTGACTGCAGGCGATACGCTGATTTTCAATGACACGCGCGTTATACCTGCGCGGCTTATCGGTCACAAAACTACCGGCGCTCGCGTCGAAGTTTTTTTATTGCGGCAAATTGACTCTGCGACGTGGGAAACGCTGGTTAAGCCAGGTCGAAAAATTAATGAAGGCACGGAAATTATTTTTAGCGACGAATTAACCTGCACCGTCACCGCGCGTACGGATTTCGGCGGACGTATTGTCAAATTCAATTTCAGCGGCATTTTTGAAGAGATTTTAGACAGGCTCGGTGAAACGCCACTGCCGCCGTACATTCATGAAAAAATTTCTGATATGGAACGCTACCAAACCGTTTATAACCGTGAACGCGGTTCAGCCGCCGCGCCTACTGCCGGTCTTCACTTCACCGCCGCGCAGATGGACGAACTTAAAAATCTCGGTGTAAACTTAGGCTTTGTTACCTTGCACGTCGGGCTGGGAACTTTTCGCCCCGTGCAGGTTGAAAATATCGAAAGTCACCAAATGCACGAAGAATTTTTCACCGTGCCGCAGGTGACAGCTGACTTGATTCACGAGACTAAACTGCGCGGCAAAAAAATTATCGCGGTCGGTACAACGTCGGTAAGGACGCTGGAGAGTGCCGCGATTGACGATACTTCGGTTAAGGTCGGCAGTGACTCGACAAAGATTTTTATTTATCCCGGTTACAAGTTTAAAATTGTCGACGCGCTGATAACAAATTTTCACCTGCCGAAGTCCACGCTTATAATGTTGGTCAGCGCCTTTGCCGGACGTGAATTTATTCTTGACGCCTACAAGACGGCGGTTGATGAGCGATACAGATTTTTTTCTTTCGGCGATTGTATGTTCATCACGTCAAAAATTTCATAAACGCTCGGCGATACTTTTACATGCTATTCGGCAAATAATTTCCAAGTCCGTGCAGTTTGAAATTTCGCCTTCAATCTTATCAAGCACCGTACTGACGGCACGATAAACTTTTTCTCTGTCGGCAGGCAAAACTTTTTGTACGTAAAAACTCAAACGTCCGGTACATTCGCCGCCGTTTAATCCGAAAAATATTTTTTGACGCGCGGCGCTGAAATTACCA
>CAMJNB010000139.1 GCA_946407175.1 uncultured Selenomonadales bacterium
TTGACGACGAAAGTAAAAGCAGAATTACAGCGTTAGCCCAAAATACAAATAATCGACTTGAAAAGGCATTGGACATTAAGCGAACAGGAGAAAACACTTCCGCCGCTTCCGATGAATACGCGGCGGGCTATATGTTTCTGCGCTATCTTGCAAAAAACTACTCCACTTCTGCCGTAACTTCTTCCGGTTTGAACGTTACCAATTCAAATAAAAATTCTATAGTCAGCGGCACGAATTATAATGACACGGTAAAAAATATTGCAGGCGGCGCTGTCATAAGGGGCGGTAAAGGCAACGACTCAATTCACAGTAGCACGGAAAAAAATTATACCGTAAAAAGCAGCTACGGCTACGTCACGATTGACGGCGGCGCAGGCAACGATACTATCGACAACAACGACCCCAACGTTTCGATTTCCAGCGGCGCCGATAACGACAGAATCAGCGTCGGCAGTTATGCAAACGTCACGGTAAATGGCGGCAAGGGCAACGACATAATTTACGGCAACCGCAACACTTACAGTGTTACGTACGTTTACAATTCCGGCGACGGCAACGACACGATTTATAATTTCCACGCCAATGATAAGCTGAAAATTTCCGGTTCTTCAACTACTGTAAAAAGCGGCTCCGATACAAAAATAAAAGTCGGCAGCGGTTCACTCCTTCTCAAAAATTATTCTGTCGCCAATTCAAATGAAATTAGCTTGACGGCAAGTAATAACAACTACACAGTCTCTGCAGGCGGCAAAACTATCTACGCACTTGCAGGCAACGACAACATTAAAAATGCTTACAGCAACGTCACGATTCACGGCGGGGCAGGCAAAGACTCTATACTTAATCAGAACAAGAACGTTGCAATTTACGGCGAAAATGATAATGACAGCATTTTAAATTCTTCAAGCAACGTCAAGATTTACGGCGGTGAGGGTGCTGATACAATAGACAATCATTCCAACGGCAGTAATGTGACTGTTTACGGTAATGCCGGCAACGATTTGATTAGAAATAACGGCAGTAACGTCAAAATCTACGGTGACGCAGGTAATGACAAAATCTCTATCGGAACTTATGCCAAAACTGTCACTGTTAATGGCGGCGGCGATAATGATACTGTGGAAAATAGCGGCACCGGTATAAAAATTTACGGCGGGGCGGGCGCCGATTCCATTGTAAACCATGGATTTAATCCGACGGGTAAAAGCTCTTCTGTCGGTAAAAACGTTTTTATTTCGGCTGATGACGGCAATGACTACATAGCTAACAGCGGCGTCAATGTTACCATTTCAGGCGGCGACGGTGCCGACAAAATTAATAATACCAGCTGGGGCGTCAATGCCTCAATAAACGGCGGCATTGGCAATGATTCAATTCGTAACAGTGCAAAGGCGTCTATTCACGGTGGAATTGGAAATGACACGCTCACAAATACAGATCTCGGCTCCAATTCCAAACTTTATGGCGATGTCGGCAATGATTTAATTACGACGTACAATGCAAATAACGTTTTTATAGACGGCGGTGCAGGAGCCGACAAAATCTCCATTACCGGCGGCGGCACTAAAAATACAATTTCCGGCGGCTTGGGCAATGACTTGATTTACAGTACGAATGCCAAAGGCGTCACGTACCTGTATAAGAAAGGCGACGGCAACGACGTAATTACCGGTTGGACGGCAAAGGATACTTTAAGCATTACCGGCGGAGCTTATAAACTTTCGACGGTAGGCAATAACGTTAAAGTCAGTATTGCCGGCGGCAGTTTCGTGACATTTGTCGGTGCAAAGGGCAAGAATGTCAATGTTAAATCTTCTGCAACGTCATCAAAACTTTCTAAGTATGCTGATATGGTTGAAGATTTTTGGTTTGACGAGAATAACTTCATTGCGGACGACGCGCAGATTAGCGATATCACAGAAATTTCTTCGCCGAACAATTCAATAGGTAAGTTGGAACTTTCGACAACATACGATTTATTGGAGCCGAACGAACAATTTATCGCAGCGGTAACGTTCGATAAAAATAAACTTAAGTAAGAAATGCGCGTAAGTACGACGCTTGATTAACGAATAATATTTTTTCGGAAACTAAAAAAACCGTCTGCGGAAAAAAATCTGCGGACGGCTTTTTTAATAGATCGATAGATCGGTAGATCGATGGTGAACTATCGATCCAGCCACCATCGATCCAGCCACCATCGATCCGACCACCATCGATCCGACCACCATCGATCCATCGATCTATTGCGGCTTAATTCTTTTAACGGCTTCTGAAAGCGGCGGGATAATCTGTTTCTTGCGGCTCATGACGCCCGGCAAATAAACGTGCGTGCCGCTTGCATCTTTCTTAAACGCCTCGCCGATAAGCGTACGCGGTGAACCGGCATAAAGCAGGTACGTCGCCTCTTCCAAAATGTCCGTCACCATTAACAAATGCATGTCGAAACCTTCACGGTCGCAGTTGTCTTTCATAACCTCGATAAGCTTGTCTTCAATGTCCAAAACTTCTTTCGGATCCATGACAGAAATTTGGCTGACGATAATTCTGTAGTCGCCGATTTTAAATTCTTTCATATCGTTTTTGGCAATTTCTGTAGGAGACTTGCCGCCGATACCTGCACCTGCGCGGAGCATTGCAAGACCGTATTCTTTGAGGTCGACGCCGGCAATTTCGGCAAGTTTTTCTGCAGTCTTTTTATCTTTCGCCGTGCAAGTGGGGGATTTAAACAGCACCGTATCTGAAATAATCGCACTAAGCAAAAGTCCCGCGATTGACGGCGGAATTTCAATATCTCTGTGCCAATGCATATTCGCAACAATGGTACACGTGCAACCAACCGGCTCTTGACGTGTATAAATCGGCTCGGAAGTCTGTACGCCGCCCAATCTGTGGTGGTCGATAATCTCAATAATCTTCGCGTCCTCAATGCCTTCAACCGCTTGCCCGCGTTCATTGTGGTCAACCAAAATAACTTTTTCGCGCTCCGGCATCATAATTTCATCGGCGCTGACAATTCCGACAAGCTTGCCGTTTTCTACGACGGGATAACTGCGGAAACGGTATTCGTCCATAATGCCTTTAATGTCGCTGAGTAAATCCATAGGACGGAAACAAATAGGCTCGGCGTGCATGATTCTGCGAACGGGTACGCACTGATTTAAAAGTCTGCCGACAATGTAAGTGTCGTACGGCGAAACAAGCACGAAGACTTTTAATTTTTCCGCCTTCTCCAAAACTTCCGGCGCAATTCTGCAACCGCCCGTTACCAACATGCAGGAAATGCCGGTGTCCAAAATTTTGTTAAGCGTATCAATACTGCGGTCGCCTACCAAAACTATATCGCGCGGTTGAAGTATGGACACTGTAGTTTCAGCACTGCCCGCCGCAATGGCTATCGCGCCTTCGATAAATTCATTTTCATCACCGGCAACCAAAACTTTCGCTTCGGTAGCTTGAATTATGTCGCGATAACGTACGCCCATTTCGGCAAGGTTTTGAAGTCCCAATTCCAAAAAGTAACGTTTCGCCAAATCGCTTACTGAAACAATGCCGACCAGTTCGCCCTTGCTGTCGGTAACAGGTATGGATTGCAATTCATTTCTGCGCATGACTTCGCCAAGATGTTTCAAAGTGTCGTGCTGGCGAATGACTGTCTTGCACTCAAGCGCCACGTCTTTAACACGCGGATACAAGTCCGTCACCAAAAGCGGTTCGTCGACTTTGAAATATTCAAGCGCGTACTTTGTTTCATTGTTAATTTTTCCGCAACGCGCCGCTACGGCATTGACACCCATTGCCTGTTTCAAGTGCGCGTAACTTATCGCCGAACAGATTGAGTCCGTGTCGGGATTTCTGTGACCGATTACATAAATCGGTTTCGTGCCGCTACCCTTCATAAATTTCCCCTCTTTAGCAAAAAAATTTTTGAACGATAAACTTTCAGACGGTATAAATTTCCCGCCTAAATTTCGGAATATTATAACGAAAAAATTTTGTTTAGTAAATAGTGAGTAGTGAAGAGTGAAGAGTAAGGAGTTAAGAGCGATGGTTAATGTGCTTAGAAAAATTTTTACGGTGCTGATGTTAATTTTAATTTGCACGGTGAATGTCAGTGCGAAGGATAAGGCGGTTGAAATTCCGATTGAACAGCGGCTTAAAATTTTTGTTGACGTTGCGGACGTTACAAACTTTGTCGAGCTTGAAACAAATTTACGCCTGCGCGAAATGCTGATTGAAAAGCTACGCGCTGAAAAAATTTTTAACGTCATTGACAGCGAAAATGTTTTAGGCGAAAATATTTTTGACGCCAAAACTTTGGGCGATAAAAAATCTATGGCTGATGTCGGCGAACTTTTCATATTCGCGCCGCCTGCCGATACGCCGTTCACTGAAGACGAAAAAAATTTTTATGAAAGTCACGGCGTCAAGTACGTTGTCAAATGCACGATTTTAGGACTCGGCGCGGAGCAAATTGTTCAGAGCTACAACGACAGACCGCGAATCGGTATCGGCATTGGTACGGGTTCGCACCGGCACAGTGGCTGGGGAATCGGCATTGGCGCGGATTTTGATGTAGGCGGCGGTTCACGCAAGCGCAATGTCTACTGCGCGGCCTTGCAAGTTCAATTTATAAACGCTGAAACAGGCACGACGTTATGGCGCTACAATTTGACTGGGCAAGCGGAACTTAAGAAAAAGCCGTCCAAAGGCTACGACGACGCGCACGATGAAGCGTACTTGAAGGCGTTGCAGGACGCTACAAAAAATATTGTTAAGCGCGTCACGGATTATTCACAAAAATTTTTAATAAAGCAGAATGTTGAGGTTAAAAGTTGACAAAGTTTTTTCAAGTATTAACGCTGATTTTGATTTTTACAAATTGCGCCGTAGGTTTTGCCGAATCTGAAACAAATGCGTCCGAATCTGAAACAGACGCTGAATCTGATAAAGAGGAACTTACCGAAGAGGAGCAGGCTAAACGCGGCATTA
>CAMJNB010000140.1 GCA_946407175.1 uncultured Selenomonadales bacterium
CCTCAAAATTTCCGCTATTATACCACAACAAAAAATTTGGCAAGTGGAAAATTTTCTTATATTCAAAAAACTCGTCGAAAAAATTTGTAGCGGATTTTATTTTTAAGTTAAACTTTGCTATAATTTTTTGCATGAATAAAAATTTTTAAAGGTGGTAGTCAGCTTGAATGAAATATATTCGCCGAAAAATTTTCCGCTGAACGCGGCGGAACTGCGCGAAGTTATAAAAAAATTTCCAACGCCGTTTCATTTGTACGACGAAGGAACGATACGCAAAAATTTTCGCAGACTGCGTGAGGCATTTTCGTGGGCAAAAAGTTTTCGTGAACATTTCGCGGTAAAGGCGACGCCGAATCCGCACATAGTAAAAATTTTGGCGCGTGACGGAGCCGGTACTGACTGCAGTTCATTGGCGGAACTTTTAATCAGCGAAAAGGCGGGCGTCACGGGTGAAAAAATTATGTTGACGTCCAACGATACACCGGCAGAAGAATTTCAAAAGGCGATTGAACTCGGCGCGATAATAAATCTTGACGACATAACGCACATTGAATACCTTGAGCAAAATGCCGGTCTGTCGCAATGCCTTTCATTCCGCTACAATCCCGCCGACATTATGAACGCGGGCAATGACATTATCGGCAAACCTGCGGAGGCTAAGTACGGCTTGACGCGCAAACAAATTCTTGACGCCTACAAAATTGCACGTGACAAAGGCGTTAATCGTTTCGGTCTTCATACTATGGTGGCGTCGAATGAACGCGGCACCGAAACATTTTTGCTTACCGCGCAGATTATGTTTGAGCTTGCCGCTGAAATAAAAAATAAGCTCGGCATTGAGCTGGAATTTATAAATTTAGGCGGCGGTTTCGGCATACCCTATCGCACCACTGAAAAGCCGGTCGACTTCAAGGCGGTAGGTGAAGGAATTAAAAGGCTGTACGAAAAAATTTTGGTGCCGCTCGGTCTTGAAAATATCGCAATCGCTACTGAAAGCGGTCGCGCAATGACGGGCAATGCGGGCTGGCTTGTATCAACCGTGATTCACGAAAAAAATACGTACAAAAATTATATCGGTCTTGATTCGTGCATGGCAAATTTAATGCGTCCGGCACTTTACGGCGCTTACCACCACATTACCATTTCCGGCAAAGAAACTGCGCCGCTTACAAACGTTTACGACGTGACAGGTTCGCTTTGTGAGAACAATGACAAGTTCGCGATTGACAGAGCGTTACCGAAAATTGAAATCGGCGACGTGCTGATAATTCATGATACCGGTGCGCACGGGCATGCAATGGGCTTTAACTACAACGGCAAACTTCGCAGTGCTGAATTGTTACTGCGTGAGGACGGCAACATTGAAATGATTCGACGCGCAGAAACTTTAGACGATTATTTTGCGACGTTGGATTTTTAGCTTTCAGCTTTTAGCTACCAGCTGTCAGGACTTCTGCAAGCTGTAAGCTGTAAGCTGACAGCTAACATGGAGGAATTTTTTATGAAACATATTTTGTCAGTATACGTTGAAAATCAGCCCGGCGTTTTGGTACGTGTTGCCAGCATGTTCAGCCGCCGAGAATTTAACATTGAAAGCCTATCCGTCGGCGTCACGCAATCGCCGAACTTTTCGCGAATAACCGTTGTAGTTTTCGGCGACGCAAATTTAATTGAACAGATGATTAAGCAACTTGAAAAAATGCCGATTGTAAAGGCAGTACAGCGGCTTGATTCGGAAACTGCGGTGACGCGCGGCATGACAATGGTAAAAGTTTTGTGCAACGACGATAACCGCCTTGAAGTTTTGAAGTTGGCTGAACTCTTCCGCGCTCATGTCATTGATGTGCAGATGACGACGCTGATTTTTGAAATTACCGGCAACGACGAAAAGGTTACGGCATTCACGCGCCTTTTAAAACCGTACGGTATTTTGGAAGTCATTCGCACGGGATTGATAGCGCTTGAACGCGGCGAACATACTATCGTTGACTGCCGCAATGTCCGCGAATTTCACGGCAAGAATTTGTTGTAGTGGATAGTTAATAGTTAATAGTTAATAGTTTAAAAAGCTACAAGCTAAGTCCGAGATATTTTCTTCCCAAATATAATTGGCGCTGAACTTGCCGAAACTGCGCGGATTATCTTCAGCAAGGCAGTGACCGTTGGCAATGTACAAAAATGCGTCCTTCGTACCTGCGCGAAAAAACATTCCCGCCAATAAGCCGAACGCAATTCCGGTATGTCCGACAAAATCAATTTCGGTGTGCTTGCAAAGCCGCGCCGTACTCTTACCGTCAATTTGGTATTCGCCGAGACCGTAAGAGAGCATGACGCCGCCGCAAGTATCGCCGTTATTTTTTTTCGCGTCATAAATCCACTGTGGCTTGAACATTTCAGCCAAACTGCCTTCACGCAAAATTTTTCTGCCGCGATACGTGCCGCCATTCAAAATCATTTCCATTGCGTGAGTCAGCTCGTCAAACGAAATACGCAAGCCGCCTTGCGGTGAAAAAATCGTGGCGTTGGTACCGACTTGGTAACTTTGTAAATCGTACGTGCCGCAAAAATTTTCGGCGTAGGGATTTTGTAAATAAATCGTGTCACGCGCAGGTTGCACGGCGTAATCATCAGCCTTTGCGTACCACTTGCCAAACTCGTCCCAATTTCCTGCCGAATCTTTTTTTTGATACGTAGCACCGAGTAAATTAAAATCCTGCCGTGACAAGTTGCCGACGACGTAATCTGCGCGTGTATCAAGTTGCGCCAAAATATTTTCGCGCTGATAAATGTCAAATCGCGTACCGGTTAAAACCTCAATCAGCGTGCCTAAAATGCCGTAGTTCAAATTGCAGTAGGTGAAAAATTTTTCCGGCGGTTCATCTGCAAAATGGGCTCCGCCTTCATAAAATTTTCCGTGCGGCGAAAAAAATTCACGCAGACCGAATTGCGGCGGTATGCTGTAAATTTTGCCGTCACGAATTGAGGACGTATGACTTGCCAACATTCGCGCGGTTATCGGTACGGCGGGGTAGCGCGGGTTGCGAAGTTCAAAGCCTAAATACTTGCTTACGTCCTCATCAAGATTTAATTTACCTTGCTCAACAAGTTGCATAAGCGTGAAAATTGTAAACTGCTTAGAAAGCGACGCGACGCGAAATTTTGTATCGCGAGTGACGGGCAAATTTTTTTCACCCAATTTCCGACTGCCGAAAAAATTCGCGTAAGTTTCCCTGCCGCCTTTGTAAATCACGACACCGAGACCCGGCACCTTAACGCCGCTGTCACCTATCATTGCAGAAAATCTTTCGTCCAAATTATCACCTTCCGCCTAAATTTTGCCGCGCTTTTCATTGACGTTACGCGCAAAAAAAATTATCATTGCCGCAAAATTTATGGAGGTATTTTAATGGACAATGACTTTGAAATTTTAAAAATCGACGCCGAAATTTTTTCACGCATTGACGGCAAGTCCTACAAAAAAAATTGCACCGTGCCGCTTGAAAATTTACGCTATCTGCGCGTCCTGCACAAGGATTTAAGCGGCAACACCTTGACCGGCGAATTAATTTGCAATATGAAAATTGCGGCGGAGCTTATCGACATTTTTCAAAAAATGTACGCGGCAAATTATCCCATTGAAAAAATTACGCTGATTGACAACTACGACGCCGACGACGAACTTTCAATGCGTGCAAATAATTCGTCCTGCTTTAACTTCCGCTTTATTTCCTACACGACGACGGTTTCAATGCACGGACTCGGTATGGCGGTTGACATAAATCCGCTTTACAATCCCTACATCAAGACTGTTGAAGGCAGATTAAGCATTGAACCTGCGACCGGTGCTGAATACGTTGACCGCGAAAAAATTTTTCCATACAAGATTGAGCCTGATGACATCTGCGTAAAACTTTTTAAATCGCACGGCTTTTCAT
Organism: uncultured Selenomonadales bacterium; assembly: GCA_946407175.1. The sequence continues at coordinate 3,936 of CAMJNB010000140.1, forward strand.
GGGGCGGCGATTGGCAGGGCAAAAAAGATTATCAGCATTTTTACCGTGAAGATTAACCTACTCGGCAATTTCTTCAGTAACTTTTGCATGAACGTGCTGAATTTTCTTTTTGTACGGCGGAATGTAAATTTCGTCGGACGGCTTGACTTCAACCTTGATACCCCAAACGTTCAGCGTATCGGCAACGCCGCCGCGCATTGTAATGGCATTGTTCAAAGTTTTTTTGTCACCTATCGCGCAGATTTCAAATGGCGCCGAAGACCGAACGTTATTTACTGAAAGAGTAGGTCCCGCGCAACGAATTTCACTAAGCGCAGTTAAACGCTGACCGTTAATAGAAATTGCCTCTGCACCTGCCGCACGAAGTTCATTTACCACGCGCAGTAAGTCATCGTCGTGAATTATGTAGGTGTTTGGATTTTCCGCCGCGCTTGCAACTTTTTCGCTGTCATGCAGAATTACTTTTACGCCTTCGCCTACCAGCGCCGTCATGCAAGCTTGCATTTTTAAATCTGAAATTAAATCGGACGAATCGATATTGGAAATTTTTTCCGCCGTCTGAAGTTTTAATTTCAATTCGTCGCGTTCACTTTCCACTTTCAAAATCTGCGCGGACATATCTGCCAAAAGTTTTTGCGGCAGGGAAAAAGTCAGCGACTGCCAAATTTGCGCAACGATTAAAAATCCCACGCCGAACAGGATTAACGCCGTTGCATTTTTTGTAAAAAAATTTTTTATAGCCTCTCGCCGTCCTTATCATAATTTGCGAAAGTATAGTTCAAAATTTTTCACGTGTCTACTAGATTTTAGCTTAGAGCTTGGAGCTTAGAGATTTTAAGTCTTAATTCCTTGAAAAGGTTTCGTGCCGGTGATAAAATTTAACTCAAGTAAAAAGTAAAGGTGGTAAATTAAATGAGTATCCTAGCCGCAGTAGTTGTGCCGCATCCGCCCATAATTTTGCCGGAAGTCGGTAAAGGCGAAGAATCCCAAATTGCCGCGACAACAAAAGCCTACAAAGAAGTTATGCGCCGCGTCGTCGACCTCAATC